>JADFVY010000034.1 GCA_015222795.1 Pseudomonadota bacterium
CTTGTCGCGGGTAAGGTCGTCCGCTCCTGTTTTTGTTTGCGCCCTCAGGCGCCGGGCGGGCGCATCCGCGCCCTTGGCTCGCGCAACGATGCGCGGCCCGCGGTCGCGGGCTTGTCGCGGGAAATACCGCCCGCTCCTGTTTTATATTGTTCCCCGTTTGGATGGTTTGCTTGCGTGTGATGTAGCAATACGATAAATCCGCTCTATCCATGACGCAATCGATTGGACCCGGCGTATAACTCGACCGCCTTCCTTTGCCGCCCTGGAACAGATCGCCCCGATCCGAACGGTTTTGTAATCTACGCTGGGCTTTTTTTATGCATTCACTCATCGTCTACCGCGACCAATGGTTCGGCAACATCCGCGGTGATGTGCTGGCCGGACTCGTGGTCGCCCTGGCGCTTATTCCCGAGGCCATCGCCTTTTCCATCATTGCCGGGGTCGACCCCAAGGTCGGGCTCTACGCGTCGTTTTCGATCGCGGTGATCGTCGGTATCACGGGTGGCCGGCCTGGCATGATTTCGGCGGCGACCGCGGCGACCGCGGTACTGATGGTGACGCTGGTCCGCGATCACGGGCTTCAATATCTTCTGGCGGCAACGGTCCTTGCCGGGCTGTTGCAGATCGCCGCCGGTATCCTGCGGCTCGGCTATGTCATGCGTTTCGTATCGCGGTCGGTGTTGACCGGGTTCGTCAACGCGCTGGCGATCCTGATTTTCATGGCCCAGCTACCCGAACTGATCGGCGTTCCATGGCTTACCTACGTCATGGTCGCGGCCGGGCTTGGCATCATCTATCTGTTCCCGATGGTGACCAAATCCATCCCCTCGCCGCTGGTCTGCATCGTCGCCCTGACGGCGATCACTCTCTACTTCGGCTTCGACTTGCGCACCGTGGGGGATATGGGTGAGTTGCCGTCGACTTTGCCGGTCTTCCTGATCCCCGACATCCCCATGACCCTCGAGACCCTGCTGATCATCCTGCCCTATTCGGTGGCCGTCGCGGCGGTGGGGTTGCTCGAATCCCTGTTGACCGCGACGATCGTCGAAGACCTCACCGACACGCCCACCAATCTCAGCCAGGAATGCATCGGCCAGGGCCTCGCCAACACGGCGACGGGCTTTATCGGCGGCATGGCCGGCTGCGCGATGATCGGCCAGTCGATGATCAATGTGAAATCAGGTGGCCGCGGCCGGCTTTCGACCGTCAGCGCCGGCGTATTTCTGCTGTTCATGATCGTCGTGCTTGGCGACCAGGTGAAACAGATCCCGATGGCGGCCCTGGTCGCCATCATGATCATGGTGTCGATCGGCACATTCAGCTGGTCGTCCATCAAGAACCTGCGCACCCATCCGCGCAGTTCCTCGCTGGTCATGATCGCGACCGTCATCACCGTCATCACGACCCATAATCTAGCGATCGGCGTTCTCGTTGGCGTGCTGCTGTCCGGCATTTTCTTCGCCTGGAAAATTGCGCAAATTTTCCGGGTCACATCGACCTTGTCGGCGGACGGCAGGTCGCGAACCTATGTTGTGGAGGGGCAGGTCTTCTTCGCCTCGGCGGTAAATTTCACCGCCGCCTTCGACTTCAGGGAGGCGCTTGAGAAGGTCACCATCGACGTAAGCCGTGCCCATATCTGGGATATTTCCAGTGTGGCCGCGCTCGATATGATCGTTCTCAAATTCCGCCGCGAGGGGGCCGAGGTAGAGATCGTCGGCCTGAACGAGGCCAGCGAGACAATCGTGGATCAGCTTGCGATCCACGACAAGCCCGGGGCGCTCGAACGCTACTTGGGCCATTAAGATCATGGGCCATTAAGATAAGGGAGGGATCGATGTCAAAGCTCATCGCTTTTGTAGACGGCTCCGTTTACTCCGAAAGCGTCTGCGACCACGCGGCCTGGATCGCGCGGGGGACGGGATACTCGGTGGAACTGCTGCATGTACTCGGGCGGCGTGACGTTTCGAGCGCCCCATCGAATCTCAGCGGCAACATAACGCTGGGCGCGCGCACGGCGCTTTTGGAGGAGCTTAGCAGCCTCGACGAACAGCGGGCAAAACTCGCCCAGAAATATGGCCGGGCGATCCTTGACGATGCCAAGGCCCGGATCGAGTCCGCGGGCGCTGGCGCTGGCGAGGTTTCCGCGAAGCTGAGGATCGGCGATATCGTCGATACGGTCGCCGAATTCGAGGTCGACGCCGAGATAGTGGTCGTCGGCAAGCGTGGCGAGGCCGCCGACTTCGCGAAATTGCATCTCGGTTCCAACCTCGAACGCATCGTCCGCGCCGGCCAGAAACCCGTCTTCGTCGCCTCGCGCGGGTTCAGGCCGATCGAACGCTTTCTGATCGCCTACGATGGCGGCGCCAGCAGCATGAGAGCCGTCGATTACGTCGCCCGCGGCAGGCTCTTCGCCGGGTTGCAATGCCGGCTTCTGACTGTTGGTCCGGACACGGCTGAGACCCGCAAGCGGCTGGATGACGCACGGGCAATACTGGAAGGGGCCGGTCATTCGGTCGAGGCCAGCATCATGCAGGGTCAACCCGAAACGGTGATCTCCCATGCCGTCGAATCCGAGGCCATCGACCTGCTGGTCATGGGCGCCTATGGCCATTCGCGCGTTCGCAGCCTGATCATCGGCTCCACCACCACCGGCATGGTCCGTTCCTGCAAAATCCCGATCGCGCTGTTCCGCTGAGGGGGGGCCCGGGCGCCCCTTAAATCTTTGTTCGTTGGGTCAGGCTGTGTTGGGGGTGAGGCTGCAGAACAGCTTGCGCACGGGCTCGTCGGAATCCCACTCGTAGAAGGCGCCCAGCGGGGCCATGAAGGTGTCGCCGGCGGCGAAGCGCTGGGTGCCGCCCTGGCCGTCGGGCATGGTCACCGCGCCCTCGAGGATATGCATCAGCTCGTGGCGGGTGATGTTGCCGGGCTTGCGGTGAAAGGCGGTGGAGTGCCAGACGCCGGCCGTCCATTGGCCGGTGGCGTCGGTGAAGCTGATATTATCGCTCCATTCGGGAACCGGGCCCAGCAGAATGTCGGCGGGCGGCGGGGCGGCGGGCGACAGAGCGCCTTGCGGATCGGGCTTCAGAATCTGGAAATTGGCGACGCCCGTGGGGTCCATGCCCGACTTATCGTCGAATATGACGAAGAACTTCTTGATATATCCCGGCTGTTTCCACTGGCAGACCAGCCCCTTGGGGATAATGAAGCTCTCACCCGCGCGCACGAGGGTCTCGCGGCCGCCTTCCTCGATCATCGTGAGTTCGCCCTCGAGCAAAATCATGAACTCGTTCACCGGATACGGCGCCATCACCCCGGTATGGGCCGTGCAGTCCCAGACCCCTGCCGTCAGGCCGTTTTCCTTGTCATCCACATAATAATACCCGTGTTGAACGGGGCTACCGGATTCCAGATCCCCGGCCGGCATGTCGTCCCAGCGGTCCAGCGTAACATTGGCGTCCAGGCGCGTGATCAGCGGTGCGGTCATGGTTTTGTCCCTCCTTTAAATTCAGCGGGAAAGTAACATGAATTCCGCGGGAGGCGATAGAGTTTCATGGTTGGCTGGCTCTGGTTCGGTTCGATCGGATATTACCCTAAAAATACAGCGATATATCCCTGTGCTGGGACAGGCAGCCGACGATTTCCTTGACCTGCTTCACCGGCAATCTGGATTGCTGGCGCAGGCCGATATTGTCGCGGATGGTGGCCTCGTAGGCCTCCAGGTCCGGCAGCAGTTCGTTCTTCGCCTGGCTTCGCCATGACATTTCGCGCGCGTGGGCTTCCAGCGCCTTGTCGATGAAGTCCAGCGCCTTGTCCGGGTCCGGCACTTTTGCCTTGAGAGCGCGGCGTGCCTTGGACAGCAGCTTGCGGATTTCCTTGGCGCCCTCGATTTGACCGACCGCCTTCTCGATGGCCTTGAACTTTTTCACGGCCTCGGGGATTTCGGCGTTTCGCACAATATCCTTCAGCGCCTCGATATCCCCGCGGATTGCGTCCAGCCGGTCCGTCGCGCCGACGACCGTAACGATCTCGCCGATCGGCGCATAGGCGGCATCGACATTGCGGCGGTATAATTTACGCGCCTTATCCTCGGCTTGCTGAAGCGCTTGCATCGTCTTGCTCAACTCGGCCCAGCTTTCCGGGATCTGGGCTTCCAGATCTTTCTTTCCGGCCTCAATTACCCCGATACGGGCTTCGAGGTTGGGCAGATCCGCCTTTTCCTCGTCGGACGCGCTGGACAGGCGCGCTATTCGACTCCTGATCTCCTCGGCCTCGACGTCGATCCGCCTCATATCCCGTTGCAGGTTACGCACCTGATTCAGCGCCGGCCTGTAAGCATCGGCCTTGGCGGCGACGGCGGCCTCCGCCGCGCGAACCTGTTCGACCAGTTCGAAGGTTTTTGCGGCCTGTCCGAATGCCTTGGCGGTGGTTGCCTGCAAGTCTTTGGGCAAATAGGAAAGATCGAGCCGCCCGGCCGTGTCGATGGCGGCCAGAATCTCGGTCTCGCGCGCGTCATATTGCTGAAACAGGGAAGCTTCCAGGCAATATTGCAGTTTCGGGTTCTGCGGTGGTGGCGCCGTATCCGAGGTCAGTGAAATCCGGTTCGGCAGATAATTCACCATCCAGGGCCACGCGCCGACGATCGCCAGTCCCACAAGCTGCAGGCAGATAAAGGCGACGACACCCTTGTAAATCTCGATCGTGCGCACGCTCTTCGGCGCCACGCCGCGCAGATAGAACAGCGCGAAGCCAAAGGGCGGGGTCAGAAACGAAGTCTGGATGTTCAGGCCGATCATGACGCCCAGCCAGACAGCAGTGATATTGGCCGACGGCTCCGCCAGAAGGATTGGCGCCACGATCGGCACCACGACCACGGCGATTTCAATGAAATCCAGGAAAAAGCCCAGAACGAAGATCACCCCCATGACGATAATGAACTGGACCCAGAATCCGCCGGACAGGCCGGTCAGAAAGTCCTTTACCAGATCCTCGCCGCCAAAACCGCGGAAAGCCGCGGTCAACATCGCCGCGCCCAGCAGAATGATGAAGACCAGCGCGGTAGTCTTGGCGGTTTCCACCATGACGCCGCGTAGCGTGTCCTCGATCCTGAAAGCACGCCAGCCACTCCAGACCACCGAAACAAGGAAGGCGGCTGCGGCAACGATGGCCAGGACCAGCACGAAGGCATCGGTTCCGGTATCGATATTTTTGATGTTGATCGGGTGGATATTGGCGATCATCACCAGCGCGACGACCGAAGCGATGGACAGCATGGCGGGCCGGTAGGCGCCGCGATGGCCCTCGCGCAGGCGGTAGCCGGCCATGATCGTGGCGCCCACCGCGCCGATGGCGCCGGCCTGATTCACGGTCGCGATACCCATGATGATGGAGCCCAGCACGACGAAAATCAGCGTCAGCGGCGGCACCAGGATCAGCAGCACGCGTCTCAGGAAACGCGAATCGTATTTGCCATCGAAATGCACCGCCGGCGCCAGATGGGGCCGCAGCAGGGAGATTACCAGGATGAAGACCATGTAAAGCCCGACCAGGACCAGACCCGGCACGAAGGCGCCCATGAACATATCGCCGGCGCTGGTCGACACGATATCGAATTCCGACGGCATGGAAATCTGGCCAGTGCCCGCCTTGTAGAGAGCCTTGCGGGTGGTGCTGGCCTGATCGACGGCGCTGGCCAGCTGGTCGGCCAGGATGATCAGCACGATCGATGGCGGGATGATCTGTCCCAACGTGCCGGATGCCGCAATGGTGCCGGTGGCCAGAGAATTGGAATAATTGTTGCGCATCATGGCCGGCAGTGAAATCAGCCCCATCGCCACGACGGTTGCGCCGACGATGCCGGTGGTTGCCGCCAACAGCGCGCCGACGAACACCACCGAAATGCCCAGCCCGCCGGGGACCGGACCGAACAGCTGCGCCATGGTCACCAGCAGATCCTCGGCGATCTTGGAACGCTGCAGCATGATGCCCATGAACACGAACAGCGGTATCGCTATCAGCGTATCGCGCTCCACTTCCCAGTAAATCCCGCGGAAATTCGTGACACCGGCCGTCAGCCACTGCACCGGCCCGCCCTGGGCGAAATAGGCGCTTGGGTCGCCGGCGATCAGCCAGCCGAAAAACGCGGCGGCGCCGATGGCCAGAATTGCCGAACCGGGCAGGGAGAAGGCGACCGGGAACCCGGACCCCAGGGCCCAGATCATCAGGACTATCAGTAGTAAGAGGAAAACCAGTTCCATGGCGGTTTCTTAAGTTCTCTGTAATTTATTGTATGATTTCGACGGCCAGCTTGCGCTTGCCCGGGTCGCCGCGATAGTCGGCGACCCCTTCCAGCAGATATGCGGCGAACTGCAGCGCCATCGTGACGGCGAAGATCAGCAGATAGCCGGCAAGCAAGTATTTGACATACATGCCGAAACCGGATTGCGAAACTTCAAGCCGCAGGATCGGGGCGGTGATGATGGCGGTCGATTGGCCCATGCCGACGATCAGGATCACCCAACAGAGCGGCAGGCCCAGAAACAACGCCCCCACCGCATTGACGATCCCCTTGGTTTTCTCGGTAAAGCCGGAATAGAGCACGTCGACGCGCACATGGCCTTCCTCGATCAGCGTATAGGCGCTGGAAAACAGGAACAGTCCTCCATACCAGAAACGGACCAAGTCGCCCATGAAAGCCTGTTCGTATGAAAAAACGAAGCGCGACACGACGATCTGCAATTCGGCGCCGACGACCAGTATCGCCAGCCAGGTAAAACCCAGCGTCCGCGTGACGGCGGCGAGGATCAGCGACAGGACGATCAGCGGAGCATGGACATACGGCACGCGGTACTGGCTGCGGCCAAGCTGCGTGGTAATGTCGGCGCCGACGAAGAACTCCAGAAGCCCCTCGACGCGCAGGAAGGATATTAGCGCATCGGCGAGGCCGACCAGGAATACCACCCAGAAAGCGAAGCGGGCGATGTAGGCGGCGATGGCCGAAATCGTCAGGTCGTCCTGACGCAAGGTGCGGTTTTTCGTTTTCAGCACGAAGACCGCCGGCCCGATTACCGACAGCAGATATATCAGCGCCTGGATCCAGGCAGCCGCGTCGGCGTCCGGGCCGAAGGCGGCGCCGGCGCCCGGCCACTCACGCCAGAAGGTCAGGTAGATATTGAACAGGTAGGCAAACAGCGTGCCGACGATAGTCCAGCCAACGAAACGAAAGCCCAGAGCGGAGGCTGTTGGCACGTAATCGCCGGCGGAACTGGCCGGAGTGGAAACAGACATATGCATGCGACCTTAAAACCATGGGACGGAGCAAGGCTCCGTCCCATAATTTGTCATCATGGTCAGCGACCTGTTAGAGGCCGAGGACCCGGTTGCGTTTCAGCGAGTAGCCGACATCCGAAAGCTTCATCCAACCCGCCACGTTCGCGCGGGCCTCGGCAAAGCTGTCGTGGATTTTCGCGGCCAGAGGACTGTGCGCGCGGGTTTCCTCCATGACCGCCGCCGAGGCTTCGCCGAAGCTGTCATAGACATCGTCGTTGAACTCGCGCAGCTTTACGCCGTGCTCGTCAATCAGCTTCTTCAGATAGGACGCGTTGTTGGCGTTGTTCTCGGCCATCTGAAGTTCCGTTTCCATCTGGCAGGCCGCCTCGATGCTGATCTGCTCGCTCTTCGACAGACTGGCGAACCATTTCTGGTTCATGCCGAACGAGAGGAAGCCGCCCGGCTCATGCATGCCGGGATAGTAGTAGTATTTGGCCGCCTCATAGAACTTCATGAAGTAGTCGTTGTAGGGCCCGACCCATTCGGTCGCGTCGATCGCGCCGGAAACCAGGTTTTCATAGATCTGGCTGCCCGGCAGGGAGACCGGCGAGGCGCCGACCTTGGCCATGACGTCGCCGCC
>JADFVY010000340.1 GCA_015222795.1 Pseudomonadota bacterium
AACGAGCGCGCGCTGCTGGCCTATATTCGTGAAAATTCGCCTTGCGTGGATAGCTCGCTCGACCCGCTGCTGGCGCTGGCCGGATTGGTCTAATGCCTGATACAGACCACTAGCCCGATGCCTGACAACGCTCTGTTCGAAAAACTGTTGAAGGCCGGCCGGATAGCGGAACAGGACGTCGCACAGATCCGCGACGACATATTCGCCGACGACCGGGTCGATCTCGACGAGGCCCGCCTGGTCTTTCGACTCGCGGCCGAATGCCATGACAAGGACCCCGCCTGGGACGAACTCTATGTTGACGTGCTGACCGATTATTACGTCTGGCATGCGCCGCCGCGCGGCTATGTCAGCGAACACCAGTCCGCGGAGCTGGTCACCCATCTGCTCAGGGGCGGCCGGTTGACGGATGCCGTCGATCTGGAGCTGCTGCTCAATATCGTCTATTGGGCCGGCTATTGTCCGGGGGAATTGGTCAATCTTGTCGTCGAGGCGGTGTCGCAGAGCGTGCTCGATCCCGACAATGCCGTCTACGGGCGCGACCGCATGCCCAGGGTGATCGAGGCGATTGACGTTGAAATCCTGCGCCGCGCTATCCATGCACCGGCGACCGATGGTGGACTCGTGGTCAGCCGGTCCGAGGCCGAACTGCTGTTCGAGCTTAACGACATAACGATCGATTCAGCTAATCACCCTGCCTGGAGCGGTTTTTTCACCAAGGCGATAGCCAACTACATGATGTATCCATCCGCCGGCACCGGGATTCCGACGACAGAGGAAGTGCGGCGGCGAACGGCGTGGCTGCGGGAACGGCGCGGCATACGCGGTCTGCTCTACGCAATCGGAAGTTCATGGGCCAAGGAAACCTTCGACGCCGACGAAATTTTCGGCACGAAGGACCAGATCGAAAGGGAACGCTTCGCCGAGGCCCGCCGCCGCGCCCTGCAGGCCCGTGAACCCATAGGCAAGGAAGCCGCGGACTGGCTGGTGGAGCAAATCGGCAAGGATGGCACGCTGCACGTTAATGAGAAATCGCTGCTTTCCTTCATTAAACAGAATTCACCCGATATAGACCCGGCGCTCGACCCGTTGTTCAGGCAGGCAAACTTGTCGTAAACTGGCGTCATGGCGCCAACCGTTACTCTCGACAAAAAGACACTCGCCGAAGGGCTGCGGGCCCTTGGCAACATGGACTCCGATGTCGCCCGGGCGCTGAAAGAAGTCGGCGCGCCGGATTTGCGCAGCCGCGAACCCGGCTTCGAGGCATTGCTGGGCGCCATAGTCTCGCAACAGATCTCCAAGGCCGCGGCCCGGACGGTGTGGAACAGGCTGGTGGCGGCGGCCGACCCGCTGGGCCCCGAAACCGTTCTGGCGCTGGACGAGGATACCCTCCTCGCGGTGGGGCTCGGTCGCAAGAAGGTGAGTTATGCGCGCGGCTTGGCCGAGGCCGTGGTCACCGGCTCCATAGATCTCGCCGACTTGGCCAATCTGCCCAACGAAACGGTTATCGAACAGCTTGTCGCCCTGAAGGGCATCGGCCGCTGGAGCGCCGAGATTTACCTGCTGTTCGCCCTTGGCCGGCCCGACGCCTTCCCGGCCGACGACCTCGCCCTGATGATCGGCGCACAGCGCCTGAAGGGGCTGGAAAACCGCCCGAACCGCACCGCCCTCACGAAACTCGCCGAAGCCTGGCGCCCCTGGCGCGGCCCGGCGGCCCTGCTGCTGTGGCATTACTATTCGGCGACCGGGCGGTAGGGGAGAGGGACCCATTATGATGAAGAATTTGTATCGCTCGCCCCAACATCTTGTAATTTCTTACGGAGTTGATTATTTTATGTGCATCCCTCGGGGTATTACCTCCGGGGACAACGCAAGAAGTTAAAGAGGATGGACGCAGACCCACATAGTTGCCCGGCCCTGGTGCTGAACGCCGATTTTCGGCCGCTCAGTTACTTTCCCTTGTCTCTGTGGCCCTGGCAGGAAGCGGTCAAAGCCGTCGTCCTCGAACGCGTCAACATCGTTTCGGAATACGATACGCTTGTGCATTCGCCATCGATGGAAATGTGCCTGCCCAGCGTGATCGCGCTGAAGGAATACGTGCCCACCAAGCGCACGGCCGCCTTCACGCGGTTCAACGTGTTCCTGCGCGATCGCTTCACCTGCCAGTATTGCAATCAGCCCTCGCCGGCGCATGACCTGACCTTCGATCATGTGCTGCCGCGTTCGCGTGGCGGGCGTACGAACTGGGAAAACGTCGTTGCCGCCTGCAGCCCGTGTAACCTGCGCAAGGGTAGCCGGCTGCTGAAGCATTCCGGCCTGACCTTGCGGCACATGCCCTACCGGCCCTCGACCTGGGAACTGCAAGACCACGGCCGCGGCTTCCCGCCGAACTTCCTGCACGAATCCTGGAATGATTTCCTGTATTGGGATAGCGAGCTGGAGACCGGGTGAGGTCGTCCGGTGCGCCGGCTGCTTCAGACTCGTTCCGACAGCCAGATCGCCATGCGTGAGCCGCCCTTTATGGCGGCTGACAGCACGGGGTAGCCGAGGGCCTGTTCGGCGCCGCGGGCCAGCGCGGTATCGCGGTGTTCCAGTTCGTCCTCGCGGAATTTTTCGACGACGGACTTGAGTTCGGCTTCCTCCGGCAGGGCTTCCAGCGCAGTGGCCTGGGCGGCGTAATGCTCGTCGATCGCCTCCTCGACCGCGACGGTACAGGCCATTGCGGCCTTTTCGCCCATCATTGCGGTCGCCGCGCCCATCGCGAAGCCCGCCACATGCCACAGCGGGGTCAGCGCGGTGGGGCGCACCCGGCGCGCGACAATCATTTTTTCGAAGGTTGCGAGATGTTCCTGTTCCTGCTCCAGCATATGGCGCAGTTCAGGCGCGGCGGGATGGCGATCGCCCAGCACGGCGATCTGGCCCGCATAGATGCGCGTCGCGCCGTATTCCCCGGCATGGTCGACCCGCACAATCCGGTCGACCAGGGCCTTGCCCTGGCGGTCGCCGGGAATCCAGCGTGGGCCGCTATTACCGGGTTTCCGCGTCACCGGCGGGACCTTCTGCCGATCAGGGCCGCCAGGAACATCGCGAAACAGGAGATTGCGTTATATCCGGCCAGCGAAATACCGAACAGTTCCCATGAAATTTCATCGCAGCGGGGCGGCATTGTGGTTTCCAGCAGGGCCTTCAGTTCGTTCAGTGTGGCCGGCGTCGTTGTCGCGCTGCAGGTCGTTGGCGGCTGGAATATCCCCTGCTCCACGCCTACGTGGTAGCCGCCCAGGCCGGCCCCGCCCAGCATCAACAATGCAGCCAGCAACAGGATGTTCCGCCGCGCCGGGCCGGTAAACTGCATCAAAATGGTCACCAGCATAAGCGCCCCGGTTATAAACCAGGGAATGCGCTCGTACAGGCACAGGATGCAGGGGCGCAGGCCCCCGATATACTGCGCGCTGTAAGCCGACGACAGAATCGCCACGGTCACCAGCAGGATGAAGCCGGGAATGGTGTTTGGGGAAGTGCGCATGCAAGGCGTTCCTGATTTTTAAAACAAGTATTTCAAGGCGATGAAGCCGCCGAACAGTAACACGAATGCGGCCAGCGTTACCAACTCAAGCTTGGTCTCGATAAAGGCGCGCACCGGTGGCCCGGCCCAGTACAAGAGGGCGGCTTCCAGGAAAAATCTCAGACCCCGGCTGGACACCGACGCCAGTCCGAAGGCAAGGGGATTCAGCATGGCGACGCCGCTGGCGATTGTGATGGCCTTGTAGGGCAGAGGCGTCAGACCGAATCCAAAGACGATTATTGCGCCGTATTCCTCATAATAGGTCCGGAACTTCGCAAAGGCGTCCTGTAGCCCGTAAAACTCGACAATCGGCTGGCCGATCGCCTCGAACAGAAAAAAACCGATGGCATATCCCAGAAACCCGCCGGCAACCGACGCCGCGGTGCAGACCCCGGCGATCAGCCAGGCGCGGCTTCGCTCGGCCAGTACCATGGGGATCAGCATGATGTCCGGCGGGATCGGGAAGAACGAGCTTTCCACGAAGGAAATCCCGGCCAGCCAATGCAACGCCCGGCGATCGGCCGCCTTGGCCATGGTCCAGTCGTAAAGCGGTCGCAGCGGTGATTTCATCCCATCCTCGAATCGATTAATCAGCGGCGCGAGCATAGCGGCTGCTTTCATTGATGGGAACGGAGATTGACCCGCCGAACTTCCTGCGTATTATGCGGCCTATCACCAGCCCCGTGCCCCTGTGGCGGAACTGGTAGACGCGACAGACTCAAAATCTGTTGTCCTTACGGGCGTGGGAGTTCGAGTCTCCCTGGGGGCACCAATTTATTTCTGGTGACAATGTAACGGCAATAACCGGCGAAGCCGGATCAAGACGGGGAGTTTGAGCCACCGTGCTCAGAGTTGAAGACCTCAACATGCGCTTCGGTGGCCTGCATGCCGTGCGCGATTGCAGTTTCGAGATCGAGGCCGGCACCATCACCGGCCTGATCGGCCCCAACGGGGCCGGCAAGACCACTACATTCAACATGATCGTCGGCGAGTTGAAGCCCACCTCGGGCCGGATAATCTTCGAGGGCGAGGATATCGCCGGCCTTCCCGCATACAAGCGGTTCCACAAGGGCATCGTCCGCACCTTCCAGATTCCCCATGAATTCGGGCAGATGACAGTGCTGGAAAACCTGATGGTCGTGCCGCCGGACCAGCCCGGCGAGCAGCTCTATGTAAACTGGATCGCGCGGGCCAAGGTGGCGTCGCGTGAGAAGGAAGTGCGCCAGCGCGCCGAGGAAGCCCTCGAATTCCTCTCGATCTCGCATTTGCGCGACGAGTTGGCGGGGATCCTTTCGGGCGGGCAGAAAAAACTGTTGGAGCTGGGCCGCACCATGATGACCGACGCCAGACTGGTGCTGCTGGACGAACCGGGCGCCGGCGTGAATCCGACGCTGCTGCTGAAAATCCGCGACATGATTTCCGAGTTGCATCGCGAGCGTGGTTATACATTCTGCCTGATCGAACATGACATGGATCTGATTTCCAGCCTCTGCGACCCGGTCATCGTGCT
>JADFVY010000035.1 GCA_015222795.1 Pseudomonadota bacterium
CCGTTCGGCCTGATCGCGCAGTTGCTGCATCCGCGGGCTGTCGAGATTGTCCTTGCTCAGTCCCGCGGGCGCGCCGACATCCCGCAGAAACCCGTCTACCAGCAGTTCGACGAAATCCTCGCCGCCCAGAAAATTGTCCCCCGCGCTGGCCCGTACCTCCATGATCCCCTCGAACAGTTCCAGCACGGAAACGTCGAAAGTGCCCCCGCCCAGATCGAACACCAGGAACTTGCTCTCGATGTCCCGGTTGTGCAGGCCATAGGCCAGGGCCGCGGCGGTGGGCTCGTTGATCAGCCGTTCCACCTTGAAACCGGCCAGTTCGCCGGCGATGCGCGTCGCCTTGCGCTGGGTGTCGTTGAAATAGGCCGGCACCGAAATAACCGCCTCGGCGACGGGCTCGCCAAGCGCCGCCTCGGCGTCCGCCTTCAGCGACTTCAGGACCAGCGCCGACAGCTCTTCCGGCCGGAACTTGCGGCCGGCCAGAACGGTTTCCCGGTTGGAGCCCATATAGCGCTTGAACGCGGCGGCCGTGCGGTCGGGATGGGTCAGCAACCGCTCGCGCGCGGCGCGCCCGACCAGCACCTCGCCATTGCCGTCAAGGCTGACGACCGACGGCGTCAGCGCCTCGCCCAGCGCATTGGGGATGATTTGCGATTCCCCGTCCTTCCAGACGGCCACGAGGCTGTTCGTGGTGCCCAGGTCCATGCCAACAATCATATTCGCTCGCGCGTTGTTCTATCCATGGGGGACTTTATCCCCGAGAGTGCGAGAGAATCGTTAACGGCGGGCGCTATTCCCCCCCACCCTCCGGCGGGTTCAGCATGCGGTCCAGTTCCTCGACCCTGGATTTGACGGTCGGCCACATCTTTTCGCTGATCCGCGCGATCATGGCCTCGACGATTACGAACATGCCGATCATCGAATCCCAACTCGACGGCACGGTGACGCGCGCCGTCAGCATATGCCGCGCGATGCCGCTGACCGGCGACAGCCACTGGTCGGTGAACAGCACCACGGTGGCGCCGCGCCGGGCCGATTCCTCGGCGAAACGAATCACGTCATGCTGATAGCGGCGGATGTCGAAGACCACCAGCACGTGGCGTCGGCCGGTATCCAGCAGATAATTGCGCCAGCTTGATTCATGGCCGGAAATCAACTGTACATTGGGGCGCAGCGTGTGGAGATGCTGGTAGAAATAGTTCGCCACCGCGCCGGTGAAGCGCCCGCCCAGCAAATAGAGCGGCCGCTTTTCGTCCGACAACAGCTCCACCACCGCGTTAAACTCGCTTTGGTGAACCGATTCCAGGGTCTGCTCGATATTGCCGGTAACCGCCTCGCCGAAACTTTCCAGAAAATTAGGCTGGCGGCCGGCCGCCCCGTCCGCGGTTTGGGGCCTCTTGGTCAGCGGGGATTGCGCCTGCGCCTGCAACTCGTCACGCAGTTTTTTCTGGAACCCCGCATAGCCGGAATAGCCCAGCTTGGCCACCAGTCGCAGGATGGTCGGGCCGCTGACGCCCGCGCGCTCGGCGAACCTGGCCACCGTTTCCAGCCCGGCGAAGGGATAATTGGCCAGCAGGGTCTGCGCCGGTTTGCGTTCGGTGGTGGTCAATTCGCCGTACCGGTACCGGATCGCCTCGGCGATTGTGCCGTGCGCGCCGGTTTCCGCTTCCTGTTTGGTCTTGGCCATTTCCGGTTGTTCCCTGACCGCCTTTCGCTGCTGTCAACGGAATGCGGCGATTCATAACGTTTGCATCAGGATTGACAGTATCGGCGTTCCCTGTAATAAATGATACAAGAAATATCGCAACGTCATGCCGCCGGATGAAACAAGGTGGCGGACTGAACAGGAGTAAGAGTCTGGCCCGGAATATGTTGTTGTTTTCATTGGCATTTGCCGGCCGACTGCCGCGTTGCGCCCCTTGGCCGATGCGCAGCATCGCCCCGCGGGCCGCGCCTTGCATTCGACTCGGCGAACGCCAATGAAAACAGCAACATATTTCGGGCCAGACTCTAAGGCATTGGGGGAACCGTTCAACCGGTTACTCGACAACGACGAGCCGCATCCGGTCGACTGCCGGCGGCTGGACGGGGTGTCTGACTTTTTCCTTGCCTGCGACCATGCCGGCCGGCAAATGCCCCGCAAGCTGGACGATCTGGGCCTCGGCGGGGCCGACCTGGACCGCCATATCGCCTGGGATATCGGCGCGGCGGGGCTGGCGGAACGGCTGTCGGAGACGCTCGGCGCCGCCTTGGTCATGCAACGCTACTCGCGCCTGGTTATCGACTGCAACCGCCCGCCGGTGGCGGCCACCTCCATCGCCACGGTCAGCGAGGGCACCGAGGTGCCGGGCAATCGCGATCTGGCGCCGCTTCAGGCCCATGCGCGGCTGCGCGAAATCTTCGACCCTTATCACGACCGGATCGACGCCGAGTTGGAACTGCGGCGGCGCGCCATGCGGCGCACGGTTCTGGTGTCGGTGCACAGCTTCACGCCGGTGTTCCAGGGCGAAAGCCGGCCCTGGCATCTGGGGCTGCTGTATAACCGCGACCCCGGCTACGCCCATAATCTCAGCGACGAACTGGAAGGCAGCGGCCTGAACGTCGGCCATAACGAACCCTATGCGGTAAGCGACGTGACCGATTATACGATCCCCGTCCACGGGGAACGCCGCGCCATCCCCCATGTGATGATCGAGGTCCGGCAGGATCTTATCGAGAAGGAGCAGGGCCAGGACGAATGGGCCGAGCGCCTGTCCGGCGCGCTGTTGAGAGCGAATTCGGATGTTGATGTTGCTTGTTGACGGAAGCCGGTTAGAATCGAATGGGCCCGGTTACCAGGGGCCGGAAAATTATTTGAGGATATTCTTTATGCGCCGGGAAGACGCCAGATAATGCCAAAGGAAGTAACCCCACACGTTAGCCCTGGTGGGTTGCCAACCGCCGGGCGCCACGACGAAGGGCCCCAAGCCCTGGGGCCGGACCATGGAATGCCATGGTTAGTGGTCCTTTATGTCCGATACGTTGATTTTGTCTGCGAGAAATTCGGCAGGCTGATGATGTATTTCGTCTTTGTCATGATTGGGACACTGTTGCTGAACGCGATAACGCGCAACGTCATCAACATCCCCTTGTCATGGTGTGTGGAAATGGCGCAGTTCACCATGGCCGCCTACTATATCGTCGGCGGCGCTTATTCGATGCAGTTGGACGATCATGTCAGAATGGATCTGTTTTACGACCGGTATTCCGATAAGACCAAGGCAAGGATAGATGTGTTTACCAGTTTCTTTCTGATCTTCTATCTCGTGACCCTTCTCATCGGATCGATTTCCAGCACCATGTACGCGATCGAGTATGGTCAGCGAAAATTTTCAATGTGGAATCCATCCATGATTCCGATCAAGGTTATCATGGTGTTCGGTATTGTCCTGATGCTGTTGCAGGCATTTTCCATATTATTCAAGGATATCGCAAAATCTAAAGGGACGACGATTTCATGAGTTACGAGGCTATTGCGATATTGATGTTCTCGTCGATGCTGGTGATGCTTCTGACGGGGCAGCGGGTATTTGCCGCCATCGGTTTCGTTTCGGCGGCCACGGCGCTGATGCTGTATGGCAACGGGGCGGTCGAGATGCCGTTCAATGCGGCGTTCAAACTGTTCAACTGGTATCCGCTTTTGACGCTGCCGATGTTTGTCTACATGGGCTATATCCTTTCGGAATCCGGTATCGCGGACGACCTGTATGCGATGTTCCACGTGTGGTTCGGGAATATTAAAGGCGGGCTTGCGATCGGCACGATCGGGCTGATGGTCGTTATCTCCGCCATGAATGGGCTCAGTGTCGCCGGCATGGCGATCGGCGCCAGTATCGCGCTGCCGGAAATGCTGAAGCGCGGCTACGATAAAGTCATGATCACGGGCGTTGTCCAGGCGGGTAGCTCACTCGGGATTCTGGTGCCGCCCAGCGTTGTCCTGGTGCTCTACGGAATGATTGCGCGCCAGCCGGTGGGGCAGTTGTGGCTCGCCGGCGCGATTCCAGGCCTGATGATGGCGGGGCTGTTTATCCTCTACATCGTCATTCGCTGCAAGATTCAGCCGCATCTCGGGCCGACGATTTCCGAAGACGAAAGAAATATGCCGCTTTCCGAAAAGCTGAAATATTTGCAAGCGGGCATCATTCCATTCCTGATTTTCTTTTTCATGACCGGGCTGTTCCTCATGGGCGTCACCAGCCTTGTCGAGAGTTCGGCGGTCGGCGCCTCATGCGCCACGGCCGCGGCCCTGGCCAAGGGTCGCCTCACGAAAGACGTGCTCGAACAAACGCTGAGGAAGACCCTTGGCATCTCGTGCATGTTTCTGTGGATTATTCTGGCCGCCCTGTGCTTCGGCGCCGTCTTCGACGGCATCGGCGCTGTGCGCGCCATTGAATCCCTGTTTATCACGAGGTGGGATCTGAGCCCCTGGGAAGTGCTGATCATGATGCAGCTCTCGTACATTGTGATGGGCATGTTCCTGGACGACACCGCCATGCTGGTCATCGTCGCGCCGCTCTATGTGCCGCTGGTCAAGGTGCTGGGCTTCGACCTGATCTGGTACGGCGTGCTCTACACGATCACGTGTCAGATCGCCTACATGACGCCACCGTTCGGTTATAATCTGTTCCTAATGCGGGCGATGGCGCCACCTGAAATTACACTGACGGATATTTATCGATCCATTGTGCCTTTCGTGCTCGTTATGACTTTTGGGTTGATGATTGTGATCATATTCCCGCAAGTTGCACTCTGGCTTCCCAATTTAGTGTATAGTAGCCGATAAAGAGTAAAGTAGAAGATCATGTATTCGCGTGATGAGGGAATTCTCGAACGATTGTTGAAGTAGATGTCCTTAAACCGTTGTAACAGGGAGACTGAAATGAAAGAGTCCAAGTCAAAGAAACCAATCAAGGCGACGCCCGAAACCAGCCAGCGTCGTGAGTTCCTGAAAAAGGCGGGCGTAACGACGGCCGGCGCGGTTGGCGCGGTCGCCGCGGGCGCGCTCGCCGCACCCTATGGCTATGCCGCAAGCAACCCGATCAAGTGGCGTCTGCAGACATATTCCGGCGCCCCGCTGGGCGCGCATGTCATCAAGCCGCAAATCGAGGCCTTCAACAAGGCGGCCCACGGTGAAATGGAGATCGAACTCTATTACGCCGATCAACTTGTCGCGACGGACGAGTTGTTCCGGGCCATGCAGAACGGCACCATCGACGCGGTGCAGAGCGATGACGCCACCATGGCGTCGCCTGTCGATATCAACGTGTTCGGCGGTTACTTCCCGTTCTCCACGCGCTATAGCCTGGATTTGCCGGTGCTGTTCAAATATTACGGCCTGAATGAGATCTGGGCCGAGGCCTACGGCGAAATCGAAGGCGTCGAATGGTTGGGCGCCGGCGCATGGGATCCGCTTCACATCTTCAGCAAGGATCCCATTCGCAGCCTGGCCGATATGAAAGGCAAGCGCGTGTTCGGCGTTCCCACTGCGGGCAAGTTCCTGTCCCGCTATGGCCTGGTGCCGGTTACGCTTCCCTGGGATGACATCGAAGTCGCCATTCAGACCGGCGAACTCGATGGCGTTGCATGGTGCGGCTTTACCGAAGCCTATGAAGTGGGCTGGGCGGACGTCTGCAATTACGCGCTGCTGAACAACGTTACCGGCGCCTGGTGCGGCTCTTACTTCGCCAATACCAAGAGCTGGGAAAAAGTATCGCCGAAACTGCAGGAACTCTTCAAACTTTCCATGGACAGCTCTCACTACTACCGTCAGGTCTGGTATTGGGGTGGCGAGGCTAAACTCCGCGTTGAAGGCAAGAAGATGGAACTGACCGAGATCCCGAAGGGCGAATGGGATCAGGTGGTCGCCGACTCGTCCGAATTCTGGGACGAACTGGCCTCCATCAGCCCGCGTTCGGCCAAGGTGGTTCAGGCCTTCAAGGACTATTCGGCCGTTATGGAAAAGGCGGGCGTGCCTTACAGGTACTAGCAGGCGTCGCGAATACGCCTGGAGACAAGGAAGCACTCCAGTGTCCTCGGGGCACTGGGGTGTTTCTTTTTTAGTCCCCGCTTGCGTGGGTGGCTCCGGCCCGGAGCCGAAAACTATCATAAGGAGACAAAAGCCATGGCCTTACGTGGAATGCTGGACCTGCCGACCCTGAAGAAAATGGTCGCGGAAGGCGAGGTCGACACCGTCCTTGTCGTGTTCCCCGATTTGCAGGGACGCATCGTGGGCAAGCGGATCACCGGGCATTTCTTCCTGGATTCCGTCAAGGACGAGATGCATGCCTGCGACTATCTGCTGGCCGTCGATATCGCCATGGAGCCGGTGCCCGGCTACAAGGCCGCGAGCTGGAACAAGGGCTATGGCGATTTCACGGTGAAATGCGACATGTCCACCCTGCGCCGCATCCCCTGGCTGGAGGGCACGGCGCTGGTGATCGGCGACGTGCAGGACCATCACGGCAAGGATCTGGACCACGCCCCGCGCTCGATCCTCAAAAAACAGCTGGCCCGCGCCCGCGACCTGGGCTTTACCGCCAACATGGCCTCCGAACTGGAATTCTATGTCTTCGACGACAGCTTCCGCGACTGTTTCGACAAGGGCTACCGCGACCTGCGCACCACCGGCTATTACAGCGAGGATTACCACATCCTGCAGACCACCAAGGAGGAAGGCCTGATCCGCGCCATCCGCAACGGCATGGACGGCGCCGGCATCCCGGTGGAAACCTCCAAGGGCGAATGGGGCGCGGGGCAGGAGGAGATCAACTTCAAATATGCCGAGGCCCTGATCTCGGCGGACAACCACGTCATTTACAAGAACGGCGCCAAGGAAATCGCCTGGGCCCAGGGCAAGGCCATCACCTTTATGGCCAAATGGGACTATGACCTGGCCGGCAATTCCTGCCACGTCCATTCCTCGCTGTGGGACATCAAGACCGGCAAGACCGCCTTCTACGACCCCAAGCGCGATTTCGGATTTTCCAAGACCTTCCGCCATTACTGCGCCGGCTTGCTGGCCGCGGCCGAGGAGATGACCTATTTCCTGGCGCCTTACGTCAATTCATACAAGCGCTTCCAGTCCGGCAGCTTCGCGCCGACCCATATCGCCTGGTCGTCGGACAATCGCACCAGCGGCTTCCGCGTGCTGGGCCAGGGGGCGGGCCAGCGCATCGAATGCCGCATCCCCGGCGGCGACGTAAACGCGCATCTGGCCTTTGCCGCCATCCTGGCCGGCGGCCTCTACGGCGTGGAAAACAAGCTGGAGCCGCCGGCGCTGATGAAAGGCAACGTCTACGAAAGCAAAAAGGCCCGCCACATTCCCAAGACGCTCCGCGAGTCGCTGGAGAAGCTGAAAAAGGGCAAGATCCTGCGCGCCGCCTTCGGCGACGAGGTCATCGAACATTATCTGCACACCGGCGAATGGGAGCAGATGGAATATGACCGCCGGGTAACCGACTGGGAAGTGAAGCGGGGGTTTGAGCAGGCGTGATACCAAGGCCAGGGCAATATCCGATCGGATCGAACCGATTCCAATTGATCGGATGACGCTCTAAGCGGTCTCGGCTTCCTCTTGCATGATTCCGACTTTCTCGATCCTTGAGGACGAGAAAGTCGGAAAAGGCGCCCTAGCTCAACGAAAAGGATAACCGGTTAAAACGAGCGGACTTCAGGCGATTGGCCGCTACCCTGGGTGTCAAGGCATCGGCTGCGGAAGAGAGTATTGACGACATGAGGCCGCAACTCGCCGCCGCCGCCGCGGCCGCCACGCTTCCCAAGGGTCCGATATGCGGCAAAGACGCAGAGGACATCGGCGCGCGAATGCTTGCGGAGTGCCAGAGAAGAGTGTCGGCGTTCGACTGAACCTTGTCGTTCAAGCGAGGCGACCAGTGCCACAAGCCCTGGATATGAAATCCGGGGCTTCATCCCGCCGATGACCGGCGTCGAGTGGCTAATACCAAGGTCCGCTGGCGCCATCTCGCTCGCACTCTCCAGTCCCGCCATCTGCCCTCTGGCGCTCCGCCGTCGCCCCCGTTACAGTGCGGACCGTTTGAAATCACCTGAAGTGGCGGAGCGGGCGCATGGACCTTAAGCAGCATATTCGCGGCATACCCGATTTTCCCAAGCCGGGGATATTGTTCTACGACATCTCGCCGATGCTGGCGCATCCCCGGGCCTGGCATTACTGCACGGCCAAGCTGGCGGCGCTGGTCGCGGACTGGGAGCCGGACATCCTGGTCGGCATCGATAGCCGGGGTTTCCTGGTGGCGGCGCCGCTGGCGCTGAACATCGGCTGCGGCTTCGCCATGCTGCGCAAGAAGGGCAAGCTGCCGGGCCCGACCATTGCCCATACCTACGACCTGGAATACGGTACGGATACGGTGGAGATCCAGGCCGACGCGATTCACCCCGGCCAGCGCGTCGTGATCCTCGACGATCTGATGGCGACCGGCGGCACCATGGCGGCCGGCATCGACCTGATCCGCAAGGTCGGCGGCGACGTGCGCGGCGCGGCCTGCGTCATCGAACTCACCTTCCTGGGCGGCCGCGACAAGCTGGACGTGCCCCTGGAAGTGCTGTTGAAATACGACGACTAGGCGCACCCGAGCCTAGCGCCCCACCAGATGGTGCTTGCCGATGGGGACGACGGTGCTTGCCTGCGGGCCCTTTTCGCCTTCGCCGGGGTGAATGACGAGGCGGACCTCGTCGCCGGCCTCCAGTTTGTCGAAATCGCCTTGGGTCACGCTGTTGCGGTTGAAGTAGATATGCCGGCCGTCGCTGGCGTCGATGAAGCCGTGATCGTGGGACATGCCGGCGACCGTGCCGTGCAGCGGAACCTCGTGCGCCTTGACCTTGCCGCGCTGCTTGCGGGCGTAGTCCTCCAACTGGCGGAGGGCGGCATTGAAGCCGTCGCGGATAGCCACATAGACATCCTCATGCGCATGGTCCAGCGGCCCCTGATGGCTAACGGCCAGTTCGCCGCCGACCACGCCGAGATCGATGCGGATATCATAGAGCTTGCCCTTGTGGCCATGGCGGTGGGGCGCCTTAACGACAACGCGGCAGCTCATAAGATGATCCGCGAAGCGCTCCAGCTTATCGGCCTTCTCGCGAATGTTTGCCTCGACCGCCTCCGAAGGGTCCATGCCCTTGAACGTGATCTGTACGGGAATTGCGAACATGATTTTCTCCGAGCGGCGCGCAACCAGTTCCGATTGCGCCTCGGCGGCAACATAGTGCATGACAAGCCCCCGGTCTTTGATCCGTATCAAAGAAGCGATCCGGGCGGCGTTATATATTTCGCGTCGCCTCGTCATTCCACGCAAGCCACATGGATATCCGATGAATACCGAGTCACTCCAGCAAGGCCAGATCAAGGTCTGGGATCTGTTTGTCCGCGTTTTCCACTGGACTCTGGTCGCCGCCTTCGCGGTGGCCTATGTCACCGAGGACGAGGCGATGGCGCTACATGTCTGGGCCGGCTATCTGGTCGGCGGGCTGGTGCTGGCGCGCATCATCTGGGGCTTCGTCGGGCCAGCCCATGCGCGGTTCGGCGATTTCGTATGCGGTCCGTTCAAGGCCTGGCGCTATCTGATCGACCTGATCCTGTTCCGCGCTCGCCGCCATGTCGGGCACAGCCCGGCCGGCGGGGCGATGGTGTTGGTTCTGATGGCGGGTTGCCTGCTGACAGTCTGGACCGGCATGGAACTCTACGCCGCCGAGGAAGGCAAGGGCCCGCTGTCCTGGCAGGCGCCGGTCATCGCGCAGGCCCTGGCCGACGATGACGACAGGGAAGGCCATGACGACAACGACGGCGGTGAAGGCGACCTGCATGAATGGATCGCCCATCTCACCTTCCTGGCGGTGCTGTTCCATATCGCCGGCGTCTTCCTGGCCGGCATCGTGCACAAGGAAAACCTGGTACGCGCCATGATTACCGGCCGGAAACGGCCCGAGTAGTAATACCAAGGTTCACTGATAAAGCCCCATGGGAAGCCGGTCACATGAGTCTTTATCAGCGAGCCTTGGTATAAGCCACCGCGGCGGCGAGCATGCTGAATTTCTTGATTGCCATAATATGCCTCGCCCTAACTCTGATTCAGAAAAATGAGCACGGACTCCAGAGGCAATTTACGAACAAAAGATTACTCGACCGGAGATAACGCCGCGCCGGGCAAACAACCCCTACCCTCGCCGCCGGACGCCCACCTGGGCCAGCCGCCGGGCGAGATCCAACAGGACCTCGTCGCCGCCCTTGCGGCCGACGATGGAAAATCCGGTCGGGGCGCCGTCGACCGTGCCGTAGGGGATGTTGATCTGCGGCAGGCCGGCATGGCCGGCCAGGCCGGTCGTGGTGAGAATGCGCTGTCGGGCATCGGCCTGTGTTTCCTGTGGCTCATCCCGGTACAGGGCGACGCAGGGCGAAGTCGGGATCGCCATGACCGCGCCCACATCCATGAGATCGTCCATGCGCCGCGCCAGCTTGTCGCGCCATTCCTGCCAGTGGGCAACCTCGTCGTCGGTGATTTTGGCGATGAGTTCGAAGCGCTCGGCGATGCCGGGGCCGAAGGTCGGATTGACCTCCTCGATCCAGTCGCGGTGGGTCTCCCAGGCCTCGCGGCCCTGCAGGACAAGGTAGGCCTTGAACATGTTGCCGATGTCGTAATCCTCGGCCGCCAGCATGCTGATCGGCGGATTGACGATTCTGGCCAGCGCGTCCAGCGCCGGCGCCAGCGCCGCCTGCACTTCCGCGCTTGCCAGCGACCACAGATCTTCCGGCACATAGAGTCGGGTCAGGATTTCCGGCTCGTTCCAGTCGTCAAACAGGATGTGCGCGGCGCCCGACATCACCGCCGGGTCGCGCGCGAACCAGCCAATCGTGTCGTAGGAGGCGGCCAGCGGCATGATGCCTTCCAGCGGGATCCGGCCATGGGTAGGGCGCAGGCCGTAGATGCCGCAGAAGCTGGCCGGGATGCGTACCGATCCGCCAGTGTCGGACCCCAGCGCCAGATGTGCGTCGCCGGCCGCCACGGCCGCCGCCGAACCGCTGGAGGAACCACCGGCTACGCGGCCCGGCGCGTTGACGTTTACCGGCGCGCCGTAATAGTGATTCTCGCCGACGATCGAATAGGCCATCTCCTCGGTGACCGTCTTGCCGACCATGGTGGCGCCGGCGTCGATCAGCTTTTGCACCGCTGGCGCCGATTTTTCCGCGATTCCGTGGGTGCGCAGCCAGTCCGGATTGCCGCAACCGGTGTGGCAACCCTCGACATCGTAAATGTCCTTCACGGCGAGAGTCAGGCCCTTGAGCAGCCCTTCATCCGCACCCTCGATCACCTTGTCGCAATGGGCCACGAAGGCGCCCAGGTCGTCACGGGTCATAATTCCCCCTCCCGAATTGACGGCGCGGGCGGCATGGTGGACACTACCCGTTAGACACAGCCACCCACGGGATTGATTCGAACAATGCGCATAGCACAGATCACCGACATGCATGTCAAGAGGCAGGGCGAAATGCTGACCCCTGGACTGGACAGTTACGCCGCGCTCGGCGCCGCGCTTCGCCGAATTGACGGGCTGGACCCACGACCCGACCTGATGGTCGCGACCGGCGACCTGACGGCAGATGGCAAACCGGAGGAATATGCGGCGCTGCGTGACTTGCTGTCCGGTTTGGACATGCCCTGCCTGCTGTTGCCGGGCAATCACGATAACCGCGAAAACCTGCGCGACGCCTTCCCGGATCAGCCCTGGGAGGACGGCCAGTTTCTACTCTATGCGGTGGATGACTGGCCGGTGCGCATCGTTGCGCTGGACAGCGTCGTCGCGGGCAAGCCCCATGGTGAGATATGCGCGGGCCGGTGCCGCTGGCTGGACAAGACGCTTTCCGGGCAGCCGGACAAGCCGACCATCGTCATGTTTCATCATCCGCCCTTCGTGACCGGCATCGCCTATATGGACGCCATGGGACTGGCCGACCCGTCGGGACTGGCCGAGGTGATCGGGCGGCACAAGCAGGTTATTCGCGTGCTTTGCGGCCATATCCACCGGCCGATCCAGACCATGTTCGCCGGCACGGCGGCCAGCGTGGCGCCGGCCACCAGTTTCCAGGTAGGATTGGACCTGATCGACCCGAACAGCATCCTGCTGACGAAGGAACCGCCGGCCTTCCAGCTCCATAACTGGACGCCGGAGAGCGGGCTGGTCAGCCACACTGTCTATGTCGAGGAATACGGGTCCTGGGTGCGGCCGGCACATTACAAGTCGGCGTCGGCGTTGGAGGCGGAAGCGGAAGAAAACTGATCCCATGAAGGGGGCCATCGCCGCCGGTGACACGGAGACAGCCAGGGCCGCCGCCGAGGTTCTGGCCGACGGGGGCAACGCCTTCGACGCGGTGCTGGCGGCGCTCTGCATGGCGCCGGTGTCGGAGCCGGTCCTGGCCTCGCTTGCCGGCGGCGGGTTCCTGCTGGCCCACCCGGCCGACGGCGAGCCGGTGTTGTACGATTTCTTCTGCCAGACGCCACGGGTGAAGCGCCCGGCCGGGGAACTGGAGTTCCATCCCGTCGAAGTGGATTTCGGCACGACCACGCAGGAGTTTCATATCGGGCTGGGCGCGATGGCGACGCCGGGTGTCGTGGCCGGCCTGTTCGCGGTGCATGACGAACACTGCCGCTTGCCGATGACGCGGATCGTCGAGCCCGCCGTGCGGCTGGCCCGCCGGGGCGTGCCGGTCTCGCCGCTGCAGGCGCATATCCTGGATGTCGTCGCGCCGATCTATCTGGCGACCGACACCGCGCGGGCCCTGTTCGAAAGCGGGCGCCAACCCGGCCGGGTGCTGGGCGAGGGCGAAACTTACTACCCCGCCGCCATGGCCGACGCGCTGGAGGGGTTGGCGCGCGAGGGGCGCGACCTGTTCTATCGCGGCGAGATTGCGGCGGAAATCGCCGACGCATGCGCCGGGCGCGGCGCGCTGACCATGGTGGATCTTGAAAATTATGAGGTCATTCGCCGCCGTCCGCTGGCGCGTGACTGGCGCGGCGCGCGTATATTCACCAATCCGCCGCCATCGTCGGGTGGGCCGCTGATCGCTTTCGCGCTGGCGATGCTGGAAGATATCCGCTGCCCACCGGGCGGCCCGCACGCCGCTGAATGGCTCATGTCCCTGGCCGACGCTATTGCCGTAACCAACGCCGCGCGTACCGGCCACGGGCTGGACGAGGGCTGTGACGAGGCACGCGTGGCGGAACTGCTGTCCGACCCGGTGGTCGCGGAATACCGCGCGGCGATGGCGGGCCGCGCGCTGAAACAAGGTGGCACCACCCATATCAGCGTGATCGACGCAGACGGAAACGCGGCGGCCTTGAGCCTGTCGAACGGCGAAGGCTGCGGCCATGTGCTGCCCTGCGGCATCATGCCCAACAACATGCTGGGCGAGGAAGACATAAATCCGCGCGGTTTCCACGAATGGATGCCCGACAGCCGCATATCCTCGATGATGGCGCCGACGGTGGTCGAGCGAGGGGACGGGCGGCTGATCGCGCTGGGCAGCGGCGGATCCAACCGCATCCGCACCGCCATCCTTCAGGTGCTGTTTAATGTCCTCGGCTTCGATATGGGTCTACGGGCCGCCATAAAGGCCCCGCGCATCCATTTCGAGCGCGGGCTTTTGAACGTGGAAGCGGTGGGCGCTCCCGGCGGTTTCGACCGGGCCGCGATAGAGCTTTTTGCCAACCGCTTCGCGAACAAGGAACTCTGGGACGATTTCAGCATGTTCTACGGCGGCGTTCACGCGGTGTCGCACAACCGCAAGAGCGGCGCCTTCGACGGCGCCGGAGACCCCAGGCGCGGCGGCGTTTACCTGGAGACCTGAAGCGCCGCCAGCCGCTGTTCCAGCAAGTCCATCACATGGCCCAGGACCTTGTCGTCCATGTTGTCCTCGATCTCATCAGCCATGGTTTCGTGGAGATGATCCAGAAGGGCCGCAATCGCCTGGCATTGCTCCGCGTCGAGGCACGCGATGCGGCCGGATTCGAGGTGGGACAGGAACTCGTCGAGGGAGTAGTCATCGCCGCGGCCCAGCGCCAGGCGGGCGAAACCGGGCATGAAATAGCGATAAGCCTCGTCGGTCAGGTAACAGACGGGGTCCCAGGCCGGGCTGCCGACCTGATCCAGCGAGACCGTTTCCGGCGTTACCGCCTGCATGGTGTCTTCATGCTCGGCGCATTCATCGCAATGGGCGGGATTGCGGACCATCCCTAGCGGGCGGTCGCACCGGAACGCCCTGTCAATCGCCGCCGATATCCGTTCAGTCGCCATCGCGTGCGGTCGCTATTTTTCCAGTACCTTCGGCCAGTTCGTGTCGGCCTTGACAATGAAACCCGGGATATCCCGCACCCATTTTTTTGCACATCCTCGCTGTAGTTCAGATAGAGCTTGCCGTCGGAACTCCTGTCCCCGAAACTCCGTATGTGTCATTATCCGTCGCCAGTCAGCGACAGTTCAAAACCCTTAGTCGTCCTGAGCCAGCCACGGCTCATGCGTGCTGAAATGTCGCACATTTACCCCCAGTGCGGAGCGGTATTTTTCCGCAATTGTTTTATCAGGGTTTAGCACTTCAACAGTGTCCATTTTGCGCGTCCAAGCCCTATACAAGTCAAGAAGGTCCACATCACTAGTAGTTAAGCCTACGCCCCAGTATGTTACGATGCTCGGTTCTATATCCATTAGAGTTGATACAATTGAATTTGCAAGTGGATGTTCTTCATATACTTTTTCAAAACGAGGTGGAATAATTCCTAAGAAGGAACGCCAACCTGTGGGCGGTGGAGCAGCTAGGTGCTCTGGGTTTCCAAATGCAGCCTTCGTGCCATCCTCCGAGATTGCCATATTTAACGTTCCGTGTGGCTTGCAGACACAAACGGTGCCCCTCGAAAAATCCCTTACAGCGTACTGAAATGCGAGTCCTGCCTGATTCAGCCCGATTTCAAAAAGCGGATCATAATTCAAGCTGACTACGACATCGCCCGGTCGCAATTTCGCACCGACCTCTTGGCTTACCGTCAATGGTTTCCATCCCTTACCGTTCACATGGAAGCCCTGTAAGAGGAGAAACTGTAGTGGATTTCCAATGCCGTGATAAATTAGGTTTTCCCATGAAAGCAACGGCTTGCCAGCTCCAAAAGTAACTGTGTTCTTGGCATCGCTAGTTATCGCAAATCCATGTATGTAATCCTTGGGAAGCGCACTCGGGTCCATGGGGTCTGAACTTTGTCGAGGAGCCCAGTTTTTTCGTCGGTGGCGCCATGCAAACGCAAAAAACTGCTCGACATCGGTCTTTCCGTCTCTTTCAAGTTCATAGAAAAGTTCCCGCCCATCTCGGTCGAGAACTTCGTACCCCATAGATTCTAGAAACATGTCGAGAACTGGATGGGGGTTAAATTCCTTCCAG
This sequence comes from Pseudomonadota bacterium, assembly GCA_015222795.1. Classification (GTDB taxonomy): domain Bacteria; phylum Pseudomonadota; class Alphaproteobacteria; order UBA8366; family JADFVY01; genus JADFVY01. The sequence goes on from JADFVY010000035.1 coordinate 15,488, forward strand.
AGCTTGCTTGTAAAATTCGAGACGACAGGTGGCCGGAAGTCATCGACAATATCCAACCTGATCGCCTCAGCCACACTAGCGCCGGCACCTATAACAAGAACACGCATCGATTGAGCCTATCCAGGGAGTTTCGGGGACAGTATACTTAACTCATCCACTGGAGTTTCGGGGACAGTATACTTAACTAGCGGTTTTTACAAACAATAACAAATAGTTAGAATCTCTACCCCGCCAGCGGGTGGTCAGCGACATCCGCCTCTTTGCCGGGCTTGCCGCGATCAAGGATCACGGGTTCACCTTCGACCTCGTCGGCAATCTGGAAGCCCGCGAGGCCCGGCTCGGCGCGCTTGGTTTTTGTTGCGCCCTCAGGCGCCGGGCGGGCGCATCCGCGCCTGGTTTTTATATTGTTCCCTCAGGCGCCGGGCGCGGGCCTCCGCCCGCTTGGCTCCTCGCATGGGCTCGGACGCGCGCCCTCTGCGTCTATCTCCGCGGCCCTCTGCGTCCTCCGCGGTAGAATCTTCTTCCTTCCGGTGGGGCGGGAGTGTCGGGGTGGTTGGCCGCGGCATGGGCATTTTAGGGGCGGGTTGTCATGCGCGGTCATTAAACTAAGCATGCATAGTAAAATAACGGCCCGCCTGTTTTATTTTGAAATATACAATGTATACTTATCATAATGCTGCGTTTAACCGCGCTCCGATCGGTTTTTTGGCCGGCATTTTCCATAATACCGGCCAAAAAACCGCAGAAAACGTCTGTGCATGGGGTTGTTTTCGGAATTCAGGTATCAGGCACCAGACCACTGGTCGAGGTAGTAGTCATCGCAATGGGCGGGATTGCGGACCATCCGTAGCGTGTGGTCGCTATTTGTCCAGAACCTTCGGCCAGTTCGTGTCGGCCTTGGCGATGAAGCCCGGGATGTCTTTCACCCACGTCTTCCCCACATCCTCGCTGTAGTTCAGATAGAGCTTGCCGTCCACGACGCGCCAGATTTGCGGGTCGGACGAGGCCGTGTAACCCTGGCTTACCGCCCAGGCGCAGTAGCCGCCATATTGCGGGGCGAAGGTCTCCGGGTCCGATTTGAAGCTGTCCAGGTTTTCAGCGCTGGAAAAGCGCCAGGTCGCGCCATTCCATTCGTACTCATGGTCACCGCTGCCTTCGACCGGCTTGCCTTGCGTGAAATAGGCGACGGGGTCGTAGCCGCTGACGGCCAGACTGCTGAATGTGCCGGTATAGACCGGGTCCTTGGCGAAGGCGGGTGAAACGGAGGCCTGGAACAGCAGGCCGAGGGCCAGCAGCATTACGGCCGGCAAGGGGCGGGTAAACATGACGGTTGCTCCATTGAAAACGAACATGCCCCGATGTTTGCCCGAATTAAATCACGAGATTATCCCGTCCGCGTTCACCGATTCGTGAAAGGCAAAACCTACCGGTTGATCTCGCCTTCCTGGGCCTTGACTCCCGCGGCGTGGGCTTCCAGCGCGGGCCAGTTCAGAATCCCGATCTCGCCGCGTTTGCCGGTGCGGACGATGCCACGGTCGCGGAATGCCGACAGGGTGCGGCTGACGGTCTCGGCGGTGGTGCCCAGATAGTCGGCGATGTCGGCCCAGCGCATGGGAATATCGACGATTTCGATCCGTATGCCCGTGGCGCCGGCCTGGCGGCGGGCCATGGTCAGCAGGAATGCCGCCACCCGCTCCTCGATCGAGCGGTGGCCCAGCATCAGCATGCGGTCCTGCGCCTCGGTCAACTCGTCAGCTATTTTGGCGAGGAACAGTCGCCGCAAGCCCGGCGCCTCGTCGAACAGATGTTCCAACGCCGGCCGCGGCCATGCCCGCAGCGTGCAGTGTGTCACCGCCTCGGCGCCATAACCATATTCGGCGTCCATATTAAAGGTGACCCCCAGAAAATCACCGGGATAGAGGAAGCCCGTAATCTGACGTCGCCCATCCGGCAGCAGCTTGAAGACGCTGGCTATGCCATGTTGCAGGCTGAATACGCTGATGGCCGGGTCGCCCTCGATAATGATCGACCTGCCCGCCAGCGAACTCACTGAATGAGAAATTTCGTTCAGGCGCGAAACGACCTTGTCGTCAAGCGCTCCAAGGCGTTGGCTCAGTGTACTTATGGATTTTTGTTCGGTGGCGGTAGGCATGAGTCACACCTTAGCAAAAGTTGTACCAAAATACTGCAACTCTTCAGATTGGTTTTCAATCTAGTTACGCGGGCCGGCCGAGGAGTCAAGGGGCGGACAGGTCTGTCCTTTGGCATGTTCCAGCCATAACATGGGGTTAAGCAGCGAACAGGAGGCAGATCATGACGGTAAACGACATGCCCAGGGATCGCGACCGGATGATGGTCGAGGGGGCTGTACTGATGGGGGGTTTCCTCGCTGTTCCGCTGCCCCGTGGACCCCTACCCCGCAAAGTGCGACATCGCCCTGGTCGGCGTGCCGCACGGCACCGGCACCGGCACCACCGAACGCGACCAGCATCTGGGGCCGCAACATCATCGGCGGCGACGTGGTCTGCCTGATGCCCACTAAGGACCAGCCCAACAAGATCACATCCCTGGTGACGGCCGCCGTAATGTTCGAGATGATCGTGCTGATCGCGGATAACGCCGCAGGGGCATAGCGCTGTCGTTCCAGATATCGCGCCCGCCGGTATCAGGCTATAACCGCGTGCAATATAGTCAATAATCGCGGCGGGCATCGGGAAAGGCACGGCTTTGGAATTCATTACGAACCCCTGGTTCTATGCGCTGGCGGTTCCGGCCGTGCTGATCGTCGGCTTTTCCAAGGCCGGCGTTGGCGGCGGGCTGGGCATCATGGCGGTGCCGATGATGGCGCTGGTGGTGTCGCCGGTGCAGGCGGCGGGGGTGCTGATGCCGCTGCTGCTATTCATGGATATTTTCACGCTGCGCGCCTATTGGGGCGTGTTCGACCGGCGCAATCTGATGATCATGCTGCCCGGGTCGCTGGCCGGCGTGGTGATCGGCGGGCTGATCTTCGGTTATATGAACGATAATGTGATTCGCATCATCGTCGGCGCCGTCGCCATCCTGTTCACGCTTTATCGCTGGATCGGCCCGCGGCTGCTCAACCGCGCCGCCGACCACGTGTCGCCGCCCCATCGCGGTTACGGGACTTTCTGGGCCGGCGTCGGCGGTTTTACCAGCGTGGTCGCCCATGGCGGCAGCCCGCCGGTGCATATCTACCTGCTGCCGCAAAGATTGGAGAAACAGTTGTTCGTCGGCACCACAGTGGTGCTGTTCGCGCTGGTCGATGTGATGAAGCTGCCGGCCTATGCAATGCTGGGCGCGCTGGACGCCACCAACCTGGGCACCGCCCTGATCCTGGCCCCGGTGGCGCCGCTGGGCATCTGGCTGGGCATAACCTTCCAGAAACGCCTGCCCGAGGCGATCTTCTACCGCATCTGCTTCACCCTCATCTTCCTGACCGGCTGCCGCCTGGTCTGGCAGGGGGCGGAGGGATTGCTGGTGAAGTAAATCTAACGGATGGTACCCATGGGTACCATCCGTTAGATTTACTCCACTAGC
>JADFVY010000341.1 GCA_015222795.1 Pseudomonadota bacterium
CTAGGCCACCGACTCATTAAATCGCAACCAGATACGGATTGAAGCGAGTTTAACCGAGGCGAGGTAGTTGTCGTCACGTTTGTCGTACCGGGTGGCTACGGCTCGGAAATGTTTGAGTTTGTTGAAGAAGCGTTCGACCAGATTGCGCTGCCGGTAAAGCCATTTGCTAAAAGCCGGCGGGTCGAGCCGGTTTGGCATCGCTCTTACATTGGCCCATGCGCCGCGTTCCCTCATGGCGTCGCGCAGCTTGTTGGAATCGTAGGCTCGGTCGGCCAGCAGGATATTGCCCGCCACGATGCTGTCGAACATGTCGTCGGCGCTGCGTCCGTCATGCGCCTGGCCCTCGGTCAGCTTGAGAAGTATGGGCATGCCGCAGGCATCGACGAGGGCGTGGATCTTTGTCGTCAAGCCGCCCCGCGAGCGACCCATGCAATCGGATCGGCCGTCTTTTTTTTACCGTTGGCGCCATGTTGATGGACGCGAATGGACGATGAATCGATCATTTGGATATCGCCATCGTAGGCCTTTGAAACACCCGCGAGAATGCAATCCCAAACCCCCGCCTTGCGCCATCGGTTGAACCGGTTCACGCAGGTCGTGTGCGGCCCGTAGCGAGACGGGATGTCGGCCCACGGCGCGCCGGTCCGCAACCGCCAGAATATCCCGTTCAGAACACGCCGGTCGTCAACACGGGCAACCCCGCGTGACTTGGTCGGCAAAAGAGGCTGTATCACCGACCACTCGAAGTCCGTCAAATCAAAGCGCGCCATGGCAATCTCCTTTCAAGGAGATTGAATCACAACTCGATTCAATTGGGAATCCTGTTTATAGATTTTATGGGTATGTGACCTAGACTGACAGCACCGCCACCCTACGCCTTCGGTCAGTTCGATTACGTCGTCGTGGTCGGGGGGCTGCTGCCCTGGTGTCTGGACCATCCACCCGAAACCCATTCCTATCTTCGCCAGTGCCATGCCGAAGGCGTTTCGATCGTTGGCCTGTGCACGGGTAGCTTCATCCTCGCCGGCGCCGCGCTGCTGAACGGCCGCCGCTGCAGCGTCCATTTCGAGCATAAACATCAACTGGTCGAATTGTTCCCCGACGTCATCCCGGTATCCGACGAAGTCTATGTCAGCGAGGGCGGTATCATAACCTGCCCTGGCGGAACGACCGCCATCGACCTTGCCGTGGCGCTGATCATGGAGCATTGCGGAAAGGCCCGGGCCGTCAAAGGCCTTAACTCGCTCTTGATAGACAGACACCGCGCCGGGCAGCATTTTCCAAGCCAGCCCACTCGAGCCTGACCAACTGTGGCAACTGGCGCGTGGAAGAGGCTGTTTCCTTCATGGAACGAAATCTGTCCCAGCCCTTCGGGATCGGTGAACTGGCGCGGCGTATGGGAATCTCCCGGCGCGAACTGGACCGGGCGTTCGCGAAACATGCCCACAAGAAGCCCAGCACGGTTTGGCGCACCATGCGTCTTACCCATGGCCAGTGGCTGCTGCTCAATACCAGCAGGGCCATCACCCAGATCGCCCATGAATGCGGATTCGCGGACGCGGCGCATTTTGGACGCTGGTTCAAGACCACCTACGGGGCAATGCCAAACTCGTTCCGTACGCGCCGGCGGGAACTTGCAAAACGCGAAACCGCTTAACCTTCTCTGGACCATGGTGGCCCTTGCCGCTATTGGCCGGCATATTCATCAAGGGTGTACAAAGCTTGGAAAGCTGCGCTAGTGGTCTGTGACCTGAAATCCATCAGGGTCGGACAGAGAGTAAAGAGACGGATGAACGATACTGAAAACCCGCCATCGAGGGTCCTGCCATACCAGGACCGCGTAAACACGGTTACCATCGACGATACTTTCCAGTGGCTTGGCGCCGGTTGGCGGGATTTCAAGGCTGGCGGAAGGGTGAGTATCGGTTACGGCCTGATTTACGTTGTTGCCGGTATCCTGCTTACAGTCGGGCTGTATTATGCCGGTGCCGAATATCTCATACCGTTGATGATCAGCGGGTTTCTCCTCGTGGGGCCCGCGCTGACCGTCGGTTTCCACGCAATCAGCCGCGATCTGGAACGTGGCGTGCAGCCAAGCGTTCCACGTGCGCTGAATTCCTGGCGGGCAAATCCGGCGTCGCTGCTCGGAGCCGGCCTCGCCCTGGTGCTGTTCATGATCGTCTGGGCCCGGCTCGCGGTGATGATTTTCGCACTCTCCTTTCCCTACACCAGCCTGGATCCGCAAAGCATGCTGAATGCTGTCCTTTTTACCGTCGAGGGATACATTTTCCTGGCAATCGGTACGGCGGTCGGCGGCGTGCTCGCGGTTCTGGTTTTCATGGCGGGCGTCGCATCGCTGCCGCTGATGCTGGACGAGGGCGCGGGTTTTCTGGAGGCCGTTGTCACCAGTGTCGTGGCCGTGGCGTTGAATGCCCGCACCATGCTGTTCTGGGCCATGATAATCGTCGTCGTAACGGGCGCGGGCCTGATCGCCGGTTATATCGGCCTTGCCCTGACCTTGCCGCTGACCGGCCATGCCAGTTGGCACGCCTACCGGGGGCTGATAAAGCGCAAGAATTGAAACCAGGATATATCAGGCTTCGCCTGAGATATTTGCTGGCGGCACCATTAACATTCCCCTGACCTGCACAGCCAATGGTGCTATCAAGGGCGCCCGCATCTCCCATTTGTCAGATCAAGGTTTCCATGAACGAGATTTCCCCGACGCCACCCGCGTTTCAAAAATTCGCCAGCGGACAATCGGTTTCGCGCAAGGAAGACCCGCGCCTGCTGCGCGGCGAGGGGCGTTACACCGATGATATCGATCTGCCCGGTATGGCGTATGGCTATGTGCTGAGGTCGCCCCATGCGCATGGGGTCGTCCGCGGTATCGATGTATCGGCGGCGCGCGAGGTCGCGGGTGTTGTGGCGGCCTATACGATCGACGACCTGAAGGCGGCCGGGTACGGACCCTTCCCTGGCAGCAAGCTGCTAAAAAACATAGACGGCAGCGATCCACAAAGCCCGGTGCGATATGCGCTGGCCGACCGCAAGGTGAATTTCGCCGGCGAGGGCCTGGCTTTCGTGGTGGCCGAAACGCCCGCGGCGGCACGCGACGGCGCCGAGGCGGTGATGTTCGACATCGATCCGCTGCCCGCGATTGTCGACCCGGAAGAGGCGCTGGCGCCGGGCGCCGTGCAAATTCATGACGACGCCGCAAACCTCTGCGTCGACTGGCGGGAGGGCGATTTCGACGCGGTCGAGGCTGCCTTCGCCAAGGCCGCACACGTCACCCGTATGCGCATACCGATCAACCGCGTGGTGGTGGCGACGATGGAGCCGCGCGGCGCGGTCGGCGAGTATGACGCCGCCAGCGAACGCTTTACGATCCATCTGGGTTGCCAGGGCGTCCATGGCATGCGCCAGACCCTGGCCACGGCGGTACTGAAGATCGAGCCGGAAAAACTGCATGTTATCTCGAAGGACATCGGCGGGTCCTTCGGCATGAAGTCACAGCAGTTTGGCGAGAATCTGCTGGTGCTGCATGCGGCGCGCGATCTGGGCCGGCCGGTCAAATGGATCGACGACCGCAGCGGCGCGTTCCTGTCGGATTACCAGGGCCGCGACATGATCGCCGACGGCGCGCTGGCGCTGAACGAAGAGGGCGATTTCCTGGCGATGCGGATCGACATGATCGGCAATCTGGGCGCTTATATGACGCCCTTCGGCCCGGTCATGCCGTCGGGCAATATCATGAAGAACGCCGCCAGCCTCTATAAAACGCCGGCGATCGCGGTGACCTGCCGCTGCGCCCTCACAAATACGGTGGCCATAGCCCCCTATCGTGGGGCGGGGCGGCCCGAGGGCAACTACATCATGGAGCGCCTGGTCGACGGGGCGGCACGCGAAACCGGGCATGACAAGCTGGAACTGCGCCGACGCAACCTGATCCCGGCCGAGGCTATTCCCTTCAAGGCCGCGTCCGGCATGGAATATGACAGCGGCGATTTCCCCGCAATTCTTACCGAGGCCGTTGCCAGGGCGGACTGGGACGGCTATGCGGCGCGGCGTGAGGCATCGGAAGCCAGGGGCATGCTACGCGGGCATGCCGTGACCAGCTATCTGGAAGTCACGGCCGGACCCGGCAAGGAGCTAGGCGCCATCCGCTTCAACCCGAACGGGCACGTCACTATCCTGACCGGCAGCCTGGACCAGGGACAGGGCCATGCCACGGCCTTCGCGCAAATCGTCTGCGAACGGCTGGGCGTGCCCTTTGAAGCGATCGACCTGGTGCAGGGCGACAGCGATCAGTTGAAAATGGGCGGCGGCACCGGCGGTTCGAAATCGGCCATGGCCAGCGGCAACGCATTTGCCCTGGCCTCGGATGCGGTGATCGAGAACGGCCGGCAGTGGGCGGCGCATGAAATGGAGACGGCGGTGGAGGACATTGAATTCACCGCCGGCGAGTTCCGCGTGGCCGGCACCGACCGAGCGATCTCCATTCAGGATCTCGCGGCCCGGGTCGCGTCGGCCGGCGGCACGCCCGATGGCCTCCCGGATTCGCTGGACGCGGAACTGGTCACCGACACGCCGCCATCGGCCTTTCCGAACGGTTGTCATATCTGCGAGGTAGAGATCGACCCGGAAACCGGCCACTGCCGCATCGACCGCTATATGGCGGTCAATGATTTCGGCAATCTCATCAATCCCATGCTGGTCGAGGGTCAGACCCATGGTGGCATCGTTCAGGGCATCGGCCAGGCGTTGATGGAGACGGCAATCTACGACGATGACGGCCAGTTGTTGACCGGCTCCTTCATGGATTACGCCATGCCGCGCGCCGGAACAGTCCCGTCCTTCGACATCGGCCACCACCCGGTGCCCGCCACTTCCAATGCTCTGGGCATCAAGGGCTGCGGCGAGGCCGGGACAAGCGGCGCGATCCCCACCGCCTTCAACGCCATCCTCGACGCACTGTCCCCGCTGGGCGTGACCGATTTGCCTATGCCGGCCACCCCGCAACGCATCTGGCGCGCCATCCAGAAGGGGCGGGAATAAGCGGGACAGCTCATGGACGAACGGCTTAGCGACAAGGCTTTTACCGACGCGATCAAACAGGCGCAGAGGGTACGCGGATCGCGCGAAGACCTCGATAACATGCCCGAGGAAGACCTGTGGCACGATTCTGTAACGCCGGCCCTGGAACAATTTCTTCAAGCGCGCGATTCGTTTTATATCGCGACCACGAGCGTGGACGGACAGCCCTACATCCAGCATCGCGGCGGCCCACCGGGTTTCCTGAAAATTCTCGACCCTAAAACTTTCGGTTTCGCGGATTTTTCCGGCAACCGCCAATACATCACGCCGGGCAATCTGTCGGAAAACGACCGCGCCTTCATTTTTCTGATGGACTACGCCAACCGCCGGCGCATCAAACTATGGGGCCGGGCGAAGGTCGTGGAAGGCGACGACGCGTTGTGCGCTAAGCTGACGGTCCCGGGCTACCGGGCAAAGGTGGAACGAGCGATCCTGTTCGAGATCGAGGTCTGGCACGCCAACTGCCCGCAACATATCGCCCGGCGTTTTCCCGAGGCGGATGTCGCACAGGCCGTTGGAACGCTCAAGGCGCGGATCGCCGACCTGGAGGCGGAATTGGCGGAACTGCGGAGCGGAGTTTAAACGTCAGCGAACCGCCAGGGCGCGGCGGACGGCAGCGGCCAGGGCCCTGTTGTCGTAAGGTTTAGCCAGGAATTGGGCTTCCGGGTCCTGTTCGGCGGACTCAGACGAACTGCCGTCGGAATAGCCGGAAACATAGAGTACGGGAATCGCCGGGTTCTGCTGGCGTACGACCGCGGCCAGGTCAAGGCCGTTCATCCCGCCGGGCAGGCCAATATCGGTAACCAGCAAGTTCACCCCCGGGTTCCGGCCCAGTATTTCCAGTGCTTCGTGGCCATCTTCGGCCTGCAGGATCTCGTAGCCGAGTCGCTTGAGCTGGATCGCGGCGATCGTCCGGACCTGAGGCTCGTCATCGACCAGCAGGAGGGTTTCGCTGCCGCCTTCCACGACATGTTCCGCGATCGACTGCTCAATCGCCGTGCAGGCAGCCGCGCGCGGGAATATAAGTTCCATGGTCGTGCCGTTGCCAGGCTGGCTTTCAATACGCAAAAATCCTCTCGACTGCGAAATGAAGCCGTAAACCATGCTAAGACCGAGGCCGGTGCCCTTGCCCGACTCCTTCGTGGTGAAGAAGGGCTGGATTGCCTTGCCTATTACTTCCTTCGTCATCCCGCCACCGGTGTCGGAGACCGCGACGCACACATAGTCACCATCGGGGATCGCCTGTTCCGTCACATCGGCGGCCCCCTTCAGGGTCCGGTTGGCGACTTCAATGCCCACATTGCCAGAGTTGTCCATGGAGTCACGCGCGTTTACCGCTAGATTGAGGATAGCATTTTCCAATTGCCCCTGATCGACCAAGATCGGCCAGACCGACTCGTCCAACCCGGTTTCCAGGCCGGTGCCGTTCCCCAGTGATCGATCCAGAAAATCTCGGAAATCACCGACCGTTCGCCGTAAATCGGTAAATTTGGGCGCCAGGGTCTGCCGGCGCGAAAAGGCCAGCATTCGCTTGGTCAATTCGGCGCCCCGCTTGCTTGCATCGAATGCGGCGTCGAGATGTTCACGAACTTCACCTTCAGGCGGGGTGTTCTGCGTAAGCACAAATTCCAGATTACCGAGAACGACCGTCAGAAGGTTATTGAAATCATGGGCCAAGCCACCGGTCAGTTGCCCAACAATTTCCATCTTTTGCGATTGGCTCAACTGCTCTTCGGTTTCCTTGCGGGCCGTGATGTCGGTCTGGATAATGACCCAGTTCAAAACCTCGCTGGCGTTGTTGCGAATAGGGCTGGCAGTGATTTCAACCCAGAACGGACTGCCGTCCCTGGCACAAAGTCGCAGCTCCGCACTGGCCGCCATGCCATCGCGCATGCTCGTCTCAAGGCGCGCCACCTCGCCCATGTCGGTATCAACGCCCGCGAGCATCTTTCGGTCTCGTCCCAGCGCTTCCTCAACCGGCCACCCGGTCATGGCGGCAAAGGCCGGGTTCGCAAAAACGGTCGGATTGCCGGGTCGCGTCGGATCGGTAATCAGAACCGCGCTGTCGGTCGCATTCACAGCGGCAGCGAGGCGCCGGTTGGTTTCGGCGAAGGTATTGAGTGCTATTTCACGGCGCTTCATCTCGGTGATATCGGTGCAGAGCCCGACGGTTCGACCGTTGCTGGCACGCGTCTCGCTCATTTGCGCCCAGGTGCCGTCGGAAAACTCTTCCTCGGTGGGTTCCGTGGGGTTCCGGTGGCGGGCGAACCGCTGCTCCAGCCATGCTTCGCTTCGTCCAAGGGCACCACGCAGAGCGCCACCTTCTGCCTGCATGCGCACCAGGCTCTCAAACCTGGCGCCAGGAATAACGGCGGCGGCGTTTTTGCCATAAAATTCCCGGTAGCGCTGGTTGCAGGCCACCAGCCTATTGTCGCTGTCCCACAGAACGAAGCCATCATTGATGGCTTCAAGCGCGTCCGTGAGGATATTGCGCGCGTCGTTCAGTTCCCGATTGGCCCGCTGTAAATCGGCGGTGCGTTGCTCCACGCGACGCTCAAGATCGTCCTGAAAATGTTTCAACGCGGCCTCCGCCCGCCGGCGGGCAATATGCACCTCGATGCGCGCGATCAGCGCCTGGATTTCGAATGGCTTGGTGACATAATCGTTGGCGCCGCGCCGAAAACATTCGGCGATTTCATCGCTTTCGGTCTTCGAGGTCACCATGATGACGGGCAATTCGGAGGCGCTTCGTTTCACACGGATGGAGGCCAGCACCTCGCGCCCGCTTACCAGTGGCATGACGAGATCGAGCAAAACCAGGTCGAAGGGGTGTTGGTCAAGCAGACCAGGTACCATCGCGCCATCGCTCGTCGCGGTTACCCTGTAGCCGGCGCGCAGCATTCTTCGGGAAAGCAGATCGCGGCTGAATTCATCATCATCGACGACAAGAATGAAACCTTTCGAGACACCCGGCGGCGAGATTTCCGTCTTGACCATTTCTTGCTGCATTTTGCCCATTACCCCGTTGCGTAATGCCTGCCATTCGCCTCCGGCATTACCGTTTGTGGGTCTATTATGCACATCCCGTGCCAAAAATCGGGCGTGACGGCCGGCCGGCCAACTCATCAGCACCGAAGGATAGGCACTTGAAAAAATATCTCTGTCGGCACGCGTATTTACGCGAGATTAACCTAATTGTGGCTTTATTCGCAGAGAGCTGGACAGACCGCTCCAGCGACGCATGGCGGGAATATCTCTTCGCGCGGCAGCAGGCGGTTTCTGTACGGCAACTTGTTTTGAACAGAACAATGGCATTTTGCGATGAAGATTCGTTTGAAAATTGCGGCTGCTTCGGTCGCCGGCCTGCTGATATCCGGCCCAGCGCTTACGGCAGAGATCGTTCCCCATCAGGCTTTGTACCGCCTGACCCTTCAGGATATGAAGATCGATGGTTGGGCGGAAAGCTCCAACGGCACAATGGAAGTCAAGGTACACCGCGATTGCTTCCATTACGGTATCGACAGGCATATCGATTTCAAGATCAGATACACCGATGATCGCGAGACGCATATCGTCATTGAGGAGCGACTCCGGGAGGCCGTCAAGGCCCAGCAGTACTGGTTCTGGTCGCGCACGACACTGAATGGAAAGACCGTGGCAATCATCGCCGGCGATGCGGTGCGGCCCGAAGGCGGCACGCTGATCGAGGTCCAGGACGAAACGGTCGCAGACGCGGCAAAAGCTGCTGGCTCGACAGAAAAGGCGATTGATCCCGCCGCGGCCCAAGCCGAGGCCGAGGCGAAAAAAGCCCTGGAACAGCAAGCAGCACAGCAGGATAACGGAACGATCGAGATGCGATTGCTCGGCGTCCAGGTTATCTATAACTGGCCGGACGACCGCAAAACCGAGGTCGACGCCGCATCCATTTTCCCGTTCGACGCCTTGAAAAGGCAGCTCGACAGCCTGGAAGCCGGCTCATTGCAGCCAGAATTCGTTGTGTTTGACGGCTTGAACAAGGACGATTCATATCGCGCTGTTTACCGTCCTGCGCAGATTGCGCAAGTTGCCAATCCTATTGTACCGGACGGCGATGCTGAATTGCTGGATGCGCCGGCGTGGCGCTTTACCACGCAATATTTTTTAATGGGTAGCGAGAGTCGCACACCAGCCCGGACCATTACTTCGAAAGTTCACGCCAACGGTGTGGTCAGCGACACTATCATCGATCTCGGACCGTTCTCTTTCAAGGGCACGCTTGCCTGGCTGAAGGGCGAACCGATCCCGGATTGTTGATCCGGCCAGTTATTGAGGATTTCAATGCGTCGCGTATGGTTCATGTGGCTATTATTGGCGCCAGTCGCCACACCCGCCGGCAATGCGGCAAGGGCGGCATGTCAGGCGCTCAGCGATGGCGAATAGTCTCATGACAGTGAAGGCCAACTTGGCGCTATCGATGATATCGTTTCTTGCGGTGCTGATTGCGCCTCTGGCCACGGCTGCGGAGATCGTGCCGCATAAGGCGAGATACGACATCAAGCTGGAGTCCCTGAATGTCGAGGGCTTCCCTCTGGAGGCGTCCGGCGCGATGGCTATCCGCATCACTCGCGATTGCCAGAAGTGGGAAAAGCTGCAGGAAATGCAGTTCGCCGTCGGGGTGGAAGGCGGAGAACCAATCAATATCCATAGTTTGGTTCGCTCTTTGGAAGGGCTGGACGGAAAGCGGATGGAATTTACCGGTTGGCAAAGTAAAGAGGGTGGAGACCGGATGGATCTTAAGGGAACGGCCACCATGAACAGTGATGGATATGGTGGAACAGCACATTTTCAGCAGCCGATTGAAACAGATTGGGATCTGCCGTCGCCCACGAAACTTCCGGTAGCGGCGATGAAGGAACTGCTCAATGCGTTGAGCCGAGGGAAAACAGACGCTCAATCCATAGGGTTCGAAGTGCAGGGGATATCAGAGGTCACTCGGATCGGCCCCGGAAAAGCTGCAAATTACGAAAATATTGAGACCGAAGATATGTCACTGGTCGAGGGAAAGTCCTGGCTTGTCGACCGTGCCATTTATTTCGAGGCTATCGCACGGAACGAACCGTTTCTGATCGAAACACTGCAAATTCACGCTAACGGCGTAGTAAGCAAATTCTGGCACGACTACCACACCATGGTTCTTTCTGGAGAACTGGTCGCGCTTGAGAAAATTTCCATACCCGACTGTTAGGTCGGGTACAAACGAAGGCGAATAACGATGACGCGTATACTGAAATCTCTGCTCCTGGCTTTGGTGGCGTCGATCATGGCAAGCCCGGTCGTACTGGCGCAAAGCGCCGGATTGGCCAGCTATGAAGCGACCTATCAGCTTACTCTGGGTGATATCGATTACAAAGGCGCGATTATCACTGCAAAAGGCGCGATGGCCATGCGTGTCCGCCGCGATTGTACGCGCTGGCAGTCACATTCGGAATTCCTGTTCATGCTTGAGCTCGACAGCGGTGAAAAGATTCGCACCCACACCATGTTTCGGCAGCGCGAGAGTCTGGATGGCCAGAGCATCGAATTTAATTACTGGCAGGAATTATCCGATTCGGGTCGCCTGGAATTCAGGGGTAACGCGACGATACCGCTGGATGGTGAACCCGGCACGGTAAATTACGTGAAGCCGAAGCGTTTCGAGAAGAAACTACCCAAGGGCGTGGAGATGCCGATCACCGCCATGCGGCAGATCGTGGAATCGCTAATCACCGAGGGAGCTACGCCGAAGCACAACTATTTCGATCCGCAGGCCAAATTCGTCGAGATCCGCAGCATTGGCGGAGACCCGATTATTCTGGCGATTCCGCCCAAGGGAGATGCTGGCCTGGTCGATGGTCGTTCCTGGAGACTGCGCGCCACGCCAATACCGGACGGTCAGGAAGAACAGGAGGATAAGGACGAGGAACTGAAGGAAGAGGAAGAGGAAGCCTTCACAATGATCCAGATCCATGACAGCGGCGTGGCAAGCTTCATGGTGATGAAGTCCGGTATTACGACAATCCACGCGGAGTTGACCGAGGTCAGGCAACTTCCGGCGCCAGACTGCAGCCGTCCCAAACCGCCGGAGCTTGAACTGTCAGAGGACTGCGTTGACGGCAAGGCTGGCAGGAAGGAAGAAGACCTGGCCGAGGGAGAAGAGGCGATGGACGAAGAGGTCACCGACGAAGAGGCGAAGGAAGAAGAGTCCGAAGATAGCGAGGTGACCGAAGCCTCGGCGGAAGACTCCCAAAAGGTCACGGATTGCGAGGAGTTCGTCAAGGAGGAACCCGTCGAAGGCGAGAAAGTCGAGGCAGCCCCGGTCGAGGATGTCGAAACGGACCCCACGGATAACACCGACGAACTTCCCGCGGCAATGCCCGCTACAGAACCCACTGACGAAGCTAAAAACGACAGCACGGGGCCCGCGGCGGTGTTGCCGACAATTACCGAGGCTTCGGCGACGAACTAATATCAATGCCCGTTGAGTCGGGAAGAGGCTCGCCGGCCTCTTCCCGGCCCAACACCCAGGTCTCCGCGGCAGCGGCCGCAGCCCACTCCTGCATGGCGGGCAGTGACCGCACGGCGTCGATATAGTCTTGCACGGTTTTATCCACGCTGATCCGGTAGGTGTGGAAACGGGCCACGACCGGCGCATAAACAGCGTCGGCAACCGAGAACCCCCCAAACAAAAACTGGCCACTCGCGCCGTAATTTTCCCGGCAATCGCGCCAGATATTGCAGATCCGATCAATTTCGGCCTGCAGGTCGGCCGGGATCGGAAGGCCGGGCCGGTCGGCACGAATATTCATCGGCAGTGCGGCGCGCAATACAGTGAAGCTGGAATGCATTTCCGCGCTGACCGACCGGGCCGTGGCCCGCGCGTCCTTATCCTCGGGCCACAAATGCGCCGCCGGCGCCAGTTCGGCGACGTACTCGCAAATCGCCAGGGAATCCCAAACGGTGAGATCGCCGTGGCGCAGCACCGGCACGCGCCCGGCGGCCGAATGTTCGCGAATCCGCGATTCGGTTTCGGGCTGATCCAACGGTATGACAATTTCATCAAATGCCAGGCCCGCCATGCGCATGGCAAGCCATGGCCTCAATGACCAGGACGAATAGTTCCTGTTCCCGATAACCAGCGTCAATGACGTCATCGCGGATACCTCCTCCTCGCCGTTGCCCTACCGGGCCGCGCCCGCTACAAACAGCATCGTCGCAACCACGCCACCGACGCAAGGAGAACCTGCATGTCCATGGATTATCTGATCGAGGATGACGGCGCTCCGTCGGTTCCCCTGACACCGGTCACACCCGACTCGCTTGCCACGCGGGCCGGCGCTTTGGCTGGCTGGGCGGAAGCGTCGGGTTATCGCGGCAAACCAGGCGCCGTGCTGCTGCTTCCCGGTAGCGAGCACAGTTCCGTCATCGGCGCGCTGGTGGGTGTCGAAGGGAACGAGGACATCTGGTCGTGGAGCGGCGCGGTGCAGGCCTTACCGCCGGGCAACTACAGGATTGAAGGCAAATTGCCGGCGGATACGGCCAACCGGGCGGCATTGGGCTGGGCATTGGGGTCATACGCTTTCACCCGATACAAACAGAATAACCGGCCCGCGCGTAACCTGGTTTGGCCTCACGGCGCGGATCGGACGTATGTCGCCGCAGCGGCCGGCGCGACCAGCCTGGCACGCGATCTGATCAATACGCCCGCCGCCGATATGGGACCGGCCGACCTGGCCGAGGCCGCGCGGGAACTGGCCGGGGAATTCGGCGCCGATTTCACGGTGACCGTTGGCGACGAGTTGCTTGAACGAAACTATCCGGCCATTCATGCCGTCGGCCGCGCCGCCGCGGTCGCGCCACGGCTGATCGATATAAGCTGGGGCGATCCAGGCCACCCCAAGGTTACCCTGGTCGGCAAGGGCGTCTGTTTCGATACTGGCGGGCTGGACCTGAAGCCCAGTCGCGGCATGGCCCTGATGAAAAAGGATATGGGCGGTGCGGCAGCGGTGCTGGGATTGGCGCGCATGATCATGATGACCGGACTGCCGGTGCGCCTGAGGGTTCTGGTGCCGGCCGTGGAAAATAGCGTGTCGGGCAACGCCATGCGGCCGCGCGACATTCTTCAGACACGCAAGGGGCTGACGGTGGAGGTCGGCAATACCGATGCCGAGGGTCGGCTGGTTTTGGCCGACGCCCTGACCGAGGCGATGTCGGACAAACCCGATCTGGTGCTTGATTTCGCGACCCTGACCGGCGCCGCGCGCGCAGCTGTCGGAACCGGACTCGGTGCCATGTTCACCCCCGACGACCGCCTGGCAGAGGATCTGTACCGCCACGGCGTGGCCGAGGACGACCCGGTATGGCGCTTGCCGCTGTGGAAGCCCTATCGCCGCATGCTCGACAGCAAGGTCGCCGACATCAACAACATCACCGATTCTCCCTACGCAGGCGCCATCACGGCGGCGCTGTTCCTGGCTGAATTCGTTGACGATGGCGTGTCCTGGGCGCATTTGGATATTATGGCCTGGAACCCGGCAGCCCGGCCCGGCCGGCCCGAGGGCGGAGAAGCGATGGCGATGCGCGCAGCCTTCGCGACAATCAAAGAGCGGTATGCGGGCGGCTGACAACAACCGGGATAGCAACAATTTGGCCTGATTTTTCTTGTATCTCGTCGGATCGGACCGTAGATTCAAAGCTTGGCTGAAACAGTAAGCAGTGGCTTTAATGGCAGTTACGGATCTCGATCCCCTGGACGTCTGGCGCCGCGCGATGGTCGCCAATGTGCGGCGTGACGCGCCCGACCTGTCGGCCCGGCAGATGGCCGTGCTGCTGACCGTCTATATGACCGAGCAGCCGCACACGGTTCGCGGGCTGGCCGAAATCCTGAATGTATCCAAGCCGGCAATCACCCGGGCGATCGATCGCCTGGGCGAATTCCAACTGGCGCGACGCAAAACGGACCCGCGCGACCGCCGCTCGGTCATCGTGCAGCGCACGGTCAAGGGATCGGTATACCTGGCCGACTTTGCCGAAATCATAAACGAAGCCACGGAAGAGCGCGACCGCGACCGCGTGGCGTTGGAAGCCCGTCAGGCCAAGGTCCAGGCAAAGAAATCCGCCACCGCAAAGCCCGCCAAACAAAAAGGCGCGGCCGCAAAACCGTCCAAGGCAGCCGCACCAGCGGGGAAAAAGAAAGAGCCGGCCGACAACTGACCTGATGTGGTCGTTGGCAAAAGAACTCAGCCGGCGTTCGCCATGCTGGGTTTCGCATCCTCGACCCTGAGATAGACCAATAGCGCCAGCACGGTTATGGCGCCGAGGAACCCGAATACCACCCGGTAGGCAAAGGCTGGATCGGCCGCATCGGCAAACCGTTCGACGATGATGCCGGAAATCCACTGCATCAGAAACACGGCCCCGATCGCCACCGAATTCTGCACCGTCAGGCCGCGCCCGACCAGATGTTCCGGGAAAATTGCCCGGGCATGGGCGTGCAACACCATCTGATAGGGCCCGACCAGCCCGAATAAAACGAGCAATGCTATCGCCTGCCAGAGCGTCGGGTCGGGAAGAACCGTCAACAGCCCCAGGACCAGGGCCGTCGCGACCGCGGCCGCGACCACGATCCATTTCCGTGTGTCGAAAATCCTGTCGAGCGGGCCCATCGCCATGACACCCACGAGTATCGCCACATTGATCGCCAGCAGCACGTTGCCGCGCGCAATCGCATCCAGCCCGTGCACCTCGGTAAGATAGGGGCCGGCCCAAAGCGCACCGATCGTCATCAGCACCGGGTAGCCGACGAACTGCATGGCGCTGACATACCACAGACGTTTTTCCCGCAGCACCTGGCCCAGGCCGGCGATGACCTGGCGCGCGGCCTCGGGCTTTCGCGCCAGCGCGGGATGACCCGGCGGCGCGTCGCGAATCACGGCGTAAAGCAGTATTGCCATGCCCACGGTGATTGCCGCCATGCCGACGAAC
>JADFVY010000342.1 GCA_015222795.1 Pseudomonadota bacterium
GCTGACCGATGCCCGCGTAATGGCGATCATCGCGACCGGCGCAACAATCGAACAGATCGAGGAAGCCGCCACATGGGCGGACGGCGAAAGCGACGTAATGGGAGATTTGAGGCTCCCCGGCACAAGCCCCGTCGCCGCCGTTTACGACATACTGAGGACCGAAGAGAAATACGCTGAGGATCGCGACTGACCGACCTCTGATTCCCGGGCCTGCCAATGGAGGCTCCGATGACTGTCACCACTCAGAACCCGACGCACACCGTGCCATGCGCCGTACGGATTGCACCCATGGGCCTTGACGGGCTGCTTTCCCTGCCCGAGGCGGCCAGCGGCATTGTCCTGTTCGCCCACGGCAGCGGCAGCAGCCGCTTAAGTCCCCGAAACACCTATGTGGCAGAAGCTATGCAGGCGGCCGGGCTTGCCACGCTGCTGTTCGACCTGTTGACCGAACCCGAAGCCGCAAACCGCGCCCGCGTTTTCGATATTCCCTTGCTTGCAGATCGGCTCGTAATGGCGACCGAATGGACCGCCACGCAGCCGGAAACGGCGGCGCTGCCGATCGGATATTTCGGCGCGAGTACGGGAGCGGCCGCGGCACTGGTCGCGGCAGCGCGCAGTGAGCGGAATATCGCAGCCGTGGTCTCGCGCGGGGGTCGCCCGGACCTTGCCGACGTCCACCTCGCACGGGTCAGGGCGCCCACATTGTTGATCGTCGGCGGCGCGGATCATGAGGTGCTTGATCTCAATCGCGGCGCGCTGGCGCAACTGACCTGCGAGAAGAAGCTGGCCGTGGTGCCGGGCGCGACGCATCTTTTCGAGGAGCCCGGCACCCTGGATGACGTGATCGATCTGGCCCGAAAATGGTTTGTGGATCATCTGTCAGTCAGCAAAGGGGAAGCAAATTGAACACTGCGATGTTCGCGGACAGGGAAGATGCCGGCCGACAGCTTGCCGCCAAACTGGTTCGTTTCAAGGACAAGGACCCGGTGGTGCTGGCGTTGCCGCGCGGCGGCGTGCCCATTGGCCTGGAGGTGGCCGCGGCCCTCGATGCGCCGATGGACCTGGTGCTCGTGCGCAAGATCGGCACACCGGGTCAGCCGGAGCTTGCGGTCGGCGCGGTGGTCGACGGCGACAAGCCGGAACTCGTGATCAACGAGGAAGTAAAGGGGCTGGCGCATGTCACCGGCGAATACATCACGCAGCAAAAGGCACTTCAGCTTGAAGAGATCGAGCGTCGGCGGAAACTCTGGCTGGGCGACCGGCCACGCGTTGCGCTCAAGGGTCGAACGGCTTTGGTTGTGGATGACGGCATCGCAACGGGCGCTACGGTACGCGCGGCGCTTCACGCCGTGCGGCGCGCCGGACCGGCGCGCCTGGTGCTGGGGGTGCCGGTGGCTCCGCCGGACACTATCGCAAGCCTGCGCGACGATGCCGACGAGATCGTCTGTCTCGCGACGCCCGATATATTCTGGGCGCTCAGCATGTTCTACAGCAGTTTCCCGCAGCTCGACGACAATGACGTAAGCGCGTTGATGGAGCGGACTGCCGCGGGTCATGCGGCCGCCGGCGCTCCTTGAGCCGGCATCCGAAGCTCAGTGGCGACCGATGGGCAGAAGACAAAGCGGGGTCTCGTCGCGGCGCAGATTCGCGACATCCTTCACCTCATTGTCTTTGAACGCGCCTACGATGGTGGTGCCGAGGCCAAGCGCGGCCGCCTGAAGGTAGACATTCTGAGCAGCGTGACCGATTTCGATATGCACATAGCGGATGCCCCGTCTTCCGTATTTCACGGTCGTTCTTTCCTCGACAGCGGCGAGAATCAGGATCGCCGCGGCATCCGCGATCCATCGCTGCGACAACGCCGCCTCGGCGATCGCCGCTCGCCGGTCGCCGGCCGAACCCGCATCAAGCGCGTGTGCGGGCGGACTATACCGGTAAATACCGGCCGGGAGGGACCGGATATCGCCGGCGATCAGCGAAATTTCAAGCGGATACAGGGCGCCCGCCGACGGCGCGGCCCTGTAGCCGGCCCGATCGGTGATGCCTTGCGCCGCCCAAAGAATCTGGGAAATTTCGTCAATGGTAATGGAACCGGGGCCGAATTCGCGTATCGACCGCCTGGACCGTATCGCCGCCTCCACCGTCATTTGGCGGTCCAGTGCCGGTGGCGGAAGCCCGATGCGTTCCGCCCCACCCCTGGTTTCTGCGCTTGCGCCCTTCATGATCGGTCCAACGATGGCTCCAGCCAACAGTATGGCGGTTCGCACGCCCCGGGACAACAGGCGGCGGCGACAAACTCTGTGCCGATATCCTCTTTCCATTCCGCCTCCGAAACGCCGACGGACCAGCCATCAGGCCGGACGCGCCGCTGCCGCCTAGAGTTCCGCGCATTCGCCTTCGCGGCCGCGCACCACCCGGCGGCCGGCCATCGGCCCGTGGGTCTCTGTCACCACCGTGCGCTGCGCCTCTGGCTCGTGGTCGGTGTGGAAATAGAGCACTACCCAGTCGTTGGTCTTTGCGAGTTCATGCGCCCGCGCCGTGTTCGAAAACAACGCCGTGAAATGCCAGTCGTCGCGCTGAGTGTGAAGGATCGGAAGCCACGCTTCGCCGGTTGGATTGAAACGCCGGGGCGCTATTTTATGCAGGTTTCCCGCCGCCGCCTTTTCCCGGTACTCGCGGTCGACGTCGAGCAGCATCTCGACCGGCGGTTCCACGGGAGGCGGGTGCCCCCGGGCCGGCCGGGTTCGCAGCATCTGCGCCAACGCCGCGGAAATCATCCCGGAACGCCGGGGCCCGACGCCCGGCACGTGTTCCAGCCGCCCGTCATGCACCGCAAGCTCCAGCCCCGCCAGGGTTTCGACCTCCAACGCATCGTGTATCCGCTTGGCGAGCTCCGGACCGACGCCGGGAATGGAACGGAAGACCTGCTCCGGATCGAGCGACCCGCGCAAGCGATCCAACTGCAGCCAGCGCCCGGTATGCAGTATTTCCTCAATAGCGAGCGCAATGGAATGGCCGACCCCGGGAAGCCGCTCCAGCCCCTCGAGCCCTTCGCGTTCCAACAGCGAGATAAGCGCCTCGCCGTGGCCCGCGATAATCCGCGCCGCGCGCCGGTAGGCGTTTACGCGAAAGGGGTTCGCCTGCTGTTGCTCCAGAAGATCGGCAAGTTCCCTCAGCTTCGCAGCAATGGTCTGATTGTCCCAGCCTGTCATGGCATCCGGCCTCCGGCGCCGCCCAGCAGAACGCAATCGTGCTATTATAACCGCCAGCGGGGCCCTGCAGAAGGCCAATCGCCATGAAGGACACGGATTGCCGGGAATTTCTGGACTGGGCGCTGCCCCGACTGGGCTTCCGCCGTGCCGGATTCCGTCGTGTCCGCGGGCAGGTGTGCAAGAGGATCGCTCGGCGCCTGCATGCGCTCGACCTGCCGGACCCTAGGGCTTACCGGCAGTTACTGGATGCCGATCCGGGCGAATGGGCGAAGCTCGATTCGTTCTGCCGGATCACGATTTCGCGCTTCTGTCGCGACCGGCGGGTCTTCGAATGGCTGGAGCAAATCGCCCTCCCCGACCTCGCCAGCAGAGCGCTTGCGCGGGACCGCGCGGTGCTGCGCTGCTGGAGCGCCGGCTGCGGCGGCGGTGAGGAGCCCTACACGCTCCGCATTCTCTGGGATCTGTGCCTTGCAAGCCGCTTCGCGGCACTACACTTCGATATTGTCGCAACCGATGCGGCCCCGGCCATGCTCGCCCGCGCCCGGCGTGCGGCATATCAGGCCGGAACCTTGCGGGAACTGCCCAAAAGCTTGGTCGCCGATGCTTTTATCCGGGTGCAGGGCGAATATCGGCTGCGCCGGGAGTTCCGGGCCGGTATCCGGTTTCTCCGGCAGGATATCCGGCAGCGCATGCCACGCGGACCGTTCGACCTCGTGCTCTGCCGCAATCTCGCTTTCACCTATTTCGACGAGGCCGGACAACGACGCGTCCTCAGGCGAATCGCGCGGCGCATGATTGCCGGCGGCATCCTTCTCATCGGCCGGAACGAGCGCCTGCCCACGGATGCATCCGGTTTCCGCGAAGATCATGCAACGCCCGGCGCATACCGCTATCGTGGCCCCGCTTGAACAGCGGGCGAACAGACGGCACCATGCAGGATACAACGTGACAGGGAACGAAACGGTGGCACGCCCTACCCTCCATAGCAGGCTCGTCAATCCGCCCTTCGGCGATCCCGGGGTCTATGTGGGGTTCATGTTCGAGAAGCGGGGGCTTCTGTTCGATCTTGGCGATTTGCAGCCACTGTCGGACCGCAAGCTATTGCGCGTCGGCCACGTCTTCGTCTCGCACACCCATATGGACCATTTCACCGGCCTCGACCGGCTGGTGCGAATCTTCCTTGGCCGGGAAAAGACGCTGCATCTGTTCGGACCGCCGGGTTTCATAGACCGGGTCAGTCACAAGCTCGCCGCCTATAC
>JADFVY010000036.1 GCA_015222795.1 Pseudomonadota bacterium
GCGGACGGGGCCGTTTGCAGCCGGGAAGGTCGCATGATCAAGAAACGCAATCAGTCGGCTAAGCAGCGCGATCCGGCAGAGCATAAGGTCACGCTTGCCGAAAAGGTGGCCTTCCTCAGCCTGCCGGCCGCCTATCCAAACGCGACGATGCATGTGGAGGTGGTAGAGACGCACATGTCGTGGGTATTCCTGACCAAGATGCTCGCGCACAAGCTCAAGAAGCCGGTCTGTTATGAGTTTCTGGATTTCCGTACTCTGGAGGCGCGCCGCCGGAACTGCGAGAAGGAAGTTCGCCTGAACCGCCGGCTGGCCCCCAGGGTCTATATCGGGGCTGTGCCGCTGGTCGTCGACGCCGGGAGAGAGCTTCAACTCGATGGCAAAGGGGAGATTGTCGACTGGCTGGTGCGCATGCGGCGCCTGCCGTCGGAGCGGATGCTCGACAGGGCGATCCTTCAGGGCACGGTGCAAGATCAGGAACTGCAGGGCGTTGCGCGGCTGCTGGCCGATTTCTACAAGAATGCGATACGCGCCGCCATCCCGCCACCGGAATACCGCCGTCGCTTGTCCGATGCGGTCACGGAGAACCAGCGTGCATTGTTGGCGCCGGAATTCGATTTGCCGGCGGACGTCGTGGCGGGCGTATGCAATATACTCCGCGAAACGCTTATCGACAGTTCCCCGCTATTCGATTCGCGCGTCCAGCATTGCCACGTGGTTGAAGGGCACGGGGACCTCAGGCCTGAACACGTCTATCTGGGACCGGATCCCGTGGTGATCGATTGCCTCGAGTTTCATCGGGATTTCCGTATCCTGGACTGGGCGGACGAGCTGGCCTTCCTCGCCATGGAATGCGAGCGGCTGGGGTCGCCCGAATCTGGCAAGGTGATCCTCAAGGCGTGCTGCAGGGAACTGGACGATCGGCCACCGGCTGCGTTGATCCACTTTTACAAGGCACACCGCGCCCTCCTGCGGGCCAAACTTACGATCCTCCATTTACAGGATGAAGACGTCCGCGATCCGGGAAAGTGGCGACTGCGGGCGATGGAGTATGTCGGGCTGGCCAACGCCCATGCCGGGCGGCTTGGCTAATCTTCGCCACCGCCCATCAACTCGACGAGCGATCCACCGGAATGGATCCGCCTGACGGCCTCGGCAAACAGCGGGGCAACATCCAGTACGGTCAGCCGTTTTTTGGCCAGATCCGCGGGCAGCCGGAAGGGCGGAATCGTGTTGGTGACGACAACGCTGTCAAACACCGGATCGGCGATGACTTTCGCTGCATCGCCCACGAATATTCCATGCGTCGCCACGGCGTGGACTGCGGTCGCGCCTCTTTCCCGGCAGGCGCGAGCGGCGCGCGCCATGGTGGTTCCCGTGCTGATCATATCGTCGATGATGATGGCGGCGCGGCCCTCGACATCGCCGACGAAGGTCTCCCCGCTGACAACCCCCCGGCTGCGGTACTTCTCCATGAAGGCGGCGCCGATATCCTTGCCGGTCGCGCGGGCCAGCGCCTTTCTGAACCGGTCCGCGCGCTTGACGCCCCCGGCGTCCGGCGAGACGACGGCGACCTCGCCTTCGATTACCGACAGGAAGTGCTCGGCAAAAAGCCCGGCGGCTTCGAGGTGATCCGTGCGGCACCGGAAAGCGTTCTGGAAGGCGGCGAGGTTGTGCACGTCGATCGTCACCACCCGCTCGGTTTCAACCGCCTCGAACAGCGCGGCTACGTAGCGCGTGGTGACCGGATCGCGCGATTTGGTCTTTCGGTCCTTGCGTGCATAACCAAGATAGGGCACGACTGCGGTCACTTCCGCGGCCGACGCGTCCTTGAGCGCGCCGATGAAGAACAGCAGGCGCAACAGCTTGTCATTGACGCTTTCGCCGGCTTCGCCGTATAGCGACTGCACGACAAAGACGTCACGCCCGCGCGCATTCTCCAGCGGGCGGGCCTTGTGCTCGCCGTCCTCGAAATCGCGCTCCTCATGCTGGCCCAGGGCTATGCCCAGCCGTTCGGCCACCCGTTCGCCAAAAGCGCGGCTGGCGTTCAGCGCAAACAGGGTGATATCGCTTCCAGTCACGGCCTAGAACCCCGCGTCAGATCAAGGCGCTAATCAGGCCGCCGCGGGGAGATCGCGTATCACTTCCTTGAAGCGCTCCCATTCGGTGGCCGCCCAGATCTCTGTCTGGGCATGGCCGAAGGTGCGGACGATGGTCGCGACCTTGGTGGCCGCCTCGACGTCCGGGGCCTGGAACAGGTCGATGTAATCGTATGGTCCGAGAACCGCGAAGCTCGACAGCCACTCGACCTCGGGGCATTTGGCGCGGATCCGTTCCATCACCTGCCGTTCGAGTTCCTCAAGCTTTCCTGGAGATTTCAGCGCTACATGGGAAAGTCGCGTCAACATGACGAAGGTAGACATGGCATATCCTCCATTTGAGTTTGAATATGGATGGCATTTGGCATGAATTGTCATTGACCCAGGTCAAGGGTAGCCACTGCCGGCATCTACGCGGCGCTATTGTTCGGCTTGGCCGGCACCGGCCCCTGTATTAGAGCCGGTGCTGCCAACTTAACGAAAGCAGGTCGTAGTTGAACTTTTGAATTGCCCCGCTCAAGCGGCGTCGGTCGCGGGTCCGGGATCACACCGACACCTGCAGAGTCAATATACGGTGGTTGCGGGCCCGGAATTTGGACCTGCGACCGCTCGATCCAAGTTCCGTCTTTGGTGAATATTGCATGGCGCACTATTCTTACAGCCAAGCTCAGATTTCTTCTCGAAAAGCGGACACAGAACATTGAGGCTGTCGGCCAGATCGGCGCGGACGCTGCCGGCCCCGCCGGTGCGTGCCGTGATCTGCAGCTTCCATCATCGCGATTTAACTTTTTGATTTAACCTGTTTAACCGGATTTTTAACCGGAATTTCGAGACCAGACACTGGTGAAATCCCGCGCGGCGCCCTACCCGCAATGCAGAGGGGGTTGGGAAGGACCCGCTGCCGGCGATGCAGGCGCAACAGCGAGAGTGGCCGCGAACTACTGCGCGATGCGATCTGCCCGGGGCGCGGCTATTGATGCCCGCCAGCGCGGGGGAACTTTGAAATGAAAACCCGCTCCAATATTGAAATATGTCACATTTATCTGACACTTTTCCGCGTTAGGACAGGATGTAAATTCGAAGTTCCCCCGCTTCATGGCGTCTTGCAGAGCCTCCAGGTGACAACCTTGGCGCGTTCCCCGTCGCGCTGAAAGCGGCGGCCATCGATGATTCTTCCCTCGTGACGAGCCAGATAGTGAGACAGCTTACGCGCGCTGATCATGCCGGACCGGTCGCCCGTCGCGCCGGCGAGAGCCTCGCACAATTCGGTGTTCCTGATTTCGCCATATGAGTCGCGTTCCGATGCTTCCTTGATGGCCTCGCTGCAGGTCTTCGACATATCGCCGAACGCGGCCTCCCACTGGTCCATGATGGTGGCCAGGCGAACTCCCTCGACATCGGCGGCGCGCGTCACGTCCAGCGCCTCGACCGGGTCGCGGTGGCCGAGCGCCAGCAGCGGGTCGCGCACCCGTTCGCACCAAGTCTCGTACCCCGCGAACCGCCGGCCGGCAAGGGGGGTGGGGTTGCGGTGCATCTGGTGCCATTTCGCGATGGTCAGCACGGCGGAAACCAGTTCGCCGCGTCGGCGGCGCGCTTCGGCAAGGATATCGCTGTCGAAGGCGCGATCCTCGGGATACTCCACGCCGGCATCGAGGCGGCAGAGCAAGGTCCGCCGCGCCATGTCACCGCGAATTGTGAGGTTGTTGCCCGTCGCGAACAATCCCGCTGCGCTGGGCACCTCGACGCTCCTGCTTTGCCCCAGTATCCGGACGGCGACGCGCTCTTGGCTCAACGTCATGCAGAGCATCTGCCCGGCCAGTGGCTGGACCATATTATCCAAGCAGAGCAGCGGGCGCCCTTCCAGCAACGCTGCGCCAAGCGATTTCTCGAACTCTTCCGGCTTCGACCCGGTGGCCACGCCGGCGGCGCGCCGCCCGGTGGCGATGATGGAAATCAGATCGACAAGGTAGCTCTTACCGGTGCCCGCAGCGGGCGCAGTGACCCCTATCAATGGGCAGGCGGGCAACGTCGGTCGCAACACTGCGCCGACCAGCCCGGCCAGGGCAACCCCGAGGGCCAGCCCCGGCGGCTCATCGACCAAAGGGAAGCTGGAGAACATCGCGGTAAGGGCTTCGTTCGCGGCCTCGGCCTGGCGATAAGACGGTTTGTCCGGAACAGTCAGATCGAGCAGGTCGGCCAGCAGGTACAGCCCCGTCTCCGGATCGTAGCCCGGCCGCGCCAAGACCGAACCGTCCGTACGCAGTGTGGGCGCCCCGATCAGCTGATGAAGATCGGGCAGCCTCCAGCACGACCGGGCGAAATACAGATCAATCAACTTCACCGGCGGGTCGATTGTTCGCCAGTCCTTCTGACGTGCGTCGAATTTTTCGAAACCGGCAGCCTTCGCGAGCTGTTCCGCCAGGGCCGGCGGGTCAATGGCGACGATTGCCTGCTGCTGATCCGTGCTGCCGTCGTTCCGCCGCGCCGGTCGCTCGGCAATATGTACAAGTTGGCCAGCACGCTGAAAAATCGGGCCGGCCCCGCTGGCGCGCAATGCGGCCTCAGCCTGGTCGGCTGCGGCCGGCAGCTCTCCCGCGATGATTTGAATGGCGACCTTCGAGCGCGATCCTTCCTCTGTCGCGCCCAGTGCGGCCTTCACATCTTCGACCGTCAATGCAGCCTCCGCGAAACGGGAGCAGCGCTCAGGGTCTCGCTGTACAGGCGTGCGATTTTCGCCTCGGCCTCGCAGGTTGGCCTGAGCATCTCGCCGGCCCGCAGAATGAAATTCGCAAAGTTGTCATCGCCTGCCACCCGCCAGGCGACGGCCAGGGCATCGATCTTGTCGAACCCGTCGATCACCGTCCACAGGAGCCCGAGGAGTTCGTATGCCGCCAGAGTGGCGGCGAAATCGTCGCCGCCATGGTCTGCAAGCACGGCAGTAATGTCATCGACCGAGACTCGCGCCAAGTCGCGCTTTGCAGTACAGAGCTTCGCGAATTGCGTCACCGCGCGGCGTTCGCACTGGCAGTATTCTTGTTCCGCCGCCGCCACCGCTTTCGACGCTCGACGCCGGCGGCTCGGATCGAACGCTGGCATCATCTCTCCCCCGCCACGGCGGCCAGCACGCGTGGCCGTGATTCAAGCCAGGAAGCAATCTCGTCTTCGAACCAACCAACGCGATTTTCGGTAATCTGAATCGACGGAGGGAAATCATTGTCAGGGTCTCGACTCAGGCGCCAGACGGTGACGCGCGACAAGCCGGTCAGCTTCACAACATCCCTTGAAGTAAGAAGTTTACGTGTAGTGGACATATCGACTCCGTATTTGAACGCAACAAAACGCCGCTTGAACGGAGAAAACGATATGCACCTATGACAGCCGGAAATAGCCGTCACGATTAATTGGTGCGGTGATATGATTTATATTATTGAAATTAATGCTTTTTCCGGCCCGGACGCCTCCAATCGTCGTTGCCATCCGTCGCCATGTCCCAGGCGCGGTCAAAACCTCTGCCCGACAATCCCTCAAACAGCTTCATCGCCTCGGCCTTGTAGAGCGCCTTCGGCTTCTCCGGGCCGCCACGTTCGACCGTATCGCGAAGCCATCGCTCACAATCCGTTACCGCCTTTCCGCTATAGTAGACTGCCCTCGACCGATGCGCATCCAAGTCCGCCGACCGCCAAATCCGCAGATCTTTATATTTCACGCCATCGATTCGAATATTCCCGATCCCCACAAACCGCGCGTGTTGCCACCGGTCCGCATCGAGCCGGATACGTTCGCCCGCCGGCGGAATAGGATGCGGGAACACAAACCCGACCAACTCGCCTGACGCCAGCCGCGCGATCAGGTCGTCTTTGACCACCCGCCGCGCCTCAGCCAGTTCCCCATATGCGACGTCCCTCGCTGTTGGCGCATGATTCCTTCCGCCAGCTAGGCTGCGGGCCATATCGGCATGCCAAGGCGGCGGACAAGCATCCTCCGCCTGACCCAAACAATATCGCAACGCCGGCGACGTGAAGGTCTTCAAAGCCTGATCGATCGTCAGGCCGCCCTCGTGGTCCGCACGATCTCGCGCCGCGTCATTCATGTCCGCCCCTATCGCCGATCGCCACGACATTCGCCGCCCGGCCGGAAACTATCGCGTCAATCCTGTTGCCCCAAACCTCTAGCGCCGCCCGCTTCTCCGCCGCGTAATCGTGGTGCAGATAGCGCGACGTGATGCCCGCCTTCTTGTGGTTCAGAACCGCCCCGATCACGTCCGCCGGGATCCGCAACGCCTGCAGCCCGGTCCCCGCC
>JADFVY010000037.1 GCA_015222795.1 Pseudomonadota bacterium
TATCCTCCCCGAGTGGGTCGGGTTTGTTTGTTGTTCCCTCAAGCGCCGGGCGCGGGCCTCCGCCCGCTTGGCTCGCCGGGTGACCGGCGGCCCGCAGTCGCGGGCTTGTAGCGGGAGAGGCGGGGCGCGCTCGCGCTAACCCTCGACTAACGGTTTAACCGCCGGGATCGCCTCGACCAGCGCGTCCAGGCCCGCCTGGTTGCCGCTTGCCTTCATCGCCTTTATCGACTCACCCAGCAGGGCCTGAAAATTGAATGGTATTTCCGCGTGGCCGTCGGTGGTCCACAGGCTGCGCTGGTCCATGACCGCGCCGAAATCGCCGCCGTAGATATGCAGCGCGCTGCCCGTTGTTTCGTTCGGGTTTTCGATGTGGTGGATGGCGTCCGCGGGCAGGCTCGCCACTTCGCCGGCCTTGATCGACACCTGCTTCTTGACCCGCAAGCCCCCGCCGTCCGGGTCTCGTTCATAGGCGACTCCGATCTCGCTGCCGGCAAGCTGGCCGATGCAGGCGAACACCGTGTGGTTATGGATGCCGCTTTGAAAGCGTGGGGGGACGCGGGCGTACAGCATCGTCAGTTCGGGCGAGGCATGGACGATCATCTCGCCGATGTCGGCGCCCTCGGGAATGGCCGCGTCGAGAACGGCGATGATGTCGGCCGGGTCGTTTTCCGCCATGGTTTTTTCCAGATACGCCCTGGCGGCCGGTTGCCGGGCCGCGACACTGGCCGCGGTACTGGCCCCGGCATCGACATTGGCCCCGGCGGTGGCCCCGGCGGTACTGGCCCCGGCGGTGGCCATCGCCTGTTTGCAGCCCGCGGCGAACCCCTCAATCGTAAAATTTCCCATGGTCTCTCTCTCCCCTGAAATGTGAATGTTACCCGTGGGGGAATTGTTGCAAGGTTCGCCTGTCGCGTCAACCGGGGGGTGTTGTTGTTCCCCGTTCAACGGGAACCGGCTGACGCCGGTCTCGTCGCGCCGCCACGGGTGCCGGATTGGAAATCCGTCACCCGCTCCCGGGGCCATCCCGGCGCTCCGGGCGCGCTCTCGCGCGCTGGCGCTCCGGGCGCACTCTCGTCCGACCCCACTACCCATTTCTTCCTCTATCCAACCCTCCCATCTACTCATTCCATAACCCCGCGCATACGCCGCGCCTGCCTGAAACTACACACAGCCTGCATCTTTTTGCCCGGCCGGGCCGGCGCGGCCCCCGGAAAGCCTGGCGTCGGGGCCGGGCGGGTCTGATCGTTGCCGGGGGAACTACACAAATCTACCTCATCGGGTTCCCGGTCTCGCGCCTCCGCGCTTGCCTCGGCGGCCGTGGGGCGCTATCCAATCGGGTGTGTTGAAACCATATACGGAGCATCCCCGAGATGAGCGGACCCGACAGGATGTCAGGCGTGTTGTCGCCGGTTATCACCCCCTTCAAGGCCGATCTCTCGGTCGATGCCGAGCGGCTGGCGCGGCAGTGCCGCTGGCTGCTGGCGCGCGATTGCGGGCTGGCCGTGTTCGGCACCAACAGCGAGGCCAACTCGCTCTCGGTCGACGAGAAGATCGCGGTGCTCGACAGCCTGACCGAGGCCGGGCTGGACGCCGCGCGGATGATGCCGGGCACCGGCGCCTGCGCCATTCCCGATACCGTGCGCCTGACCTCGCACGCCGTGAAGCTCGGCTGTTCGGGGGTGCTGATGCTGCCGCCGTTTTACTACAAGGGGGTCAGCGACGAGGGGCTGTTTCGCGCCTATTCCGAGGTGATCCAGCGGGTCGGCGATGCGCGCCTGCGGATCTATCTCTATCACTTCCCGGCGCTCTCGGGCGTGCCGATCAGCCTCGACCTGATCGAGCGGCTGGTGACGGAATATCCCGACCAGGTCGTGGGCATCAAGGACAGCTCGGGCGATTGGGGCAACATGGAAGCCATGCTCAAACGCTTCCCCGGATTCGCCATGTTCTCGGGCACCGAGGGGCTGCTGCTGAAGAACATGAGGGCCGGCGGCGCGGGCTGTATCTCGGCTACCGCCAACGTAAATCCGACCGCGATCGCCGATCTGGCCGCCAACTGGCAGGCGCCCGATGCGCAAGCGAAGCAGGACAAGATGAACGAATTGCGGGATGCGTTTCAGGCGTTTCCGCTGATCCAGGCGATGAAGGCGGCGGCCGCGCATTATTCCGGCGATGCGACCTGGGAACGGGTGCGCCCGCCGCTGGTCGAACTGTCGGCGGCCGAGAAATCGAGCCTGCTGGGCGAGTTGGAAAGACTCGGTTTCGAAATGCCCGGACTGGCGGAAACCCGGGCGGCGTGAGGCTGTTTGCCGCGCCGGGGGCGGGCCGCGCTGTCGGGATAATGGTGCCGGCTAGAGGATTCGAACCCCTGACCCTCTGATTACAAATCAGATGCTCTACCAACTGAGCTAAGCCGGCTTTATGTTGGAATGCGGCGCAAGATAGCGCCGGCGGGGGCGTTGGGCAAGCCTCATTCAAACTCCCCGAAAAGAGGGCTGGCGCGGCTGGCGGGGCGCGGCTAGTCTTCCGCGCATTGTTTGTCGAATACAAAGGTCATATGGCGATGGCGGGGCCGCTTTCCAATATTCGTGTTCTCGATCTCAGCCGGGTGCTGGCCGCGCCCTGGGTGGGGCAGACCATGGCCGATCTGGGCGCCGAGGTGATCAAGGTGGAGCGGCCGGGCAGCGGCGACGAAACCCGCGCCTGGGGCCCCCCCTGGCTGGCCGACGAGGATGGCGAGCCTACCACCGAGTCGGCCTATTTCCTGTCGGCCAACCGGGGCAAGAAGTCGCTGGCGCTGGATATCGCCTCGCCCGAGGGGCAACTGGCGGTGCGCGAACTGGCGGCCAAATCCGACGTGCTGCTGGAGAACTTCAAGGTCGGTGGGCTGGCGCAATACGGGCTGGATTACGATAGCCTGAAGGCGGTCAATCCTGGGCTGGTCTATTGTTCGATCACCGGTTTCGGGCAGACTGGACCCTACGCCAACCGCGCCGGCTACGACTTCATGATCCAGGGCATGAGCGGGCTGATGAGCATCACCGGCGAGGCCGACGGCATGCCGCTGAAGGTGGGCGTCGCGGTCTCGGACCTGTTCACCGGGCTCTACGCCGCGGTCGCGGTCATGGCGGCGTTGGCCCACAAGGCGCAGACCGGTAAGGGCCAGCATATCGATATGTCGCTGCTGGATTGCCAGATCGCCGCGCTGGCCAACCAGACCTCGAACTTCCATATTTCCGGCAAGGCGCCGGGCCGCATGGGCAACGCCCATCCCAACATCGTGCCCTACCAGGCCGTACCGACCGCGGACGGCCATATCATCCTGGCCATCGGCAACGACCGCCAATATGCGAAATTCTGCCAGGTCGCGGGGCGCGAGGATCTGATCGACGATCCGCTGTTCCGCGACAATGTCGCGCGCGTCGCCAACCGCGAGGCGATGATGGAGATCATCTTCGAGATCATCGCGGCGCGGACCAGCGGCGACTGGATCGCGGCGCTGGAAAAGGTTCATGTCCCCTGCGGGCCGATCAACGATATCGAACAGGTCTTCGCCGACCCCCATGTGCAACATCGCGGCATGCGAATCGAGATGGACCCTCCGCTGGCCGGCAAGGCGCCGCTGACTGCCAGCCCGATGCGATTTTCCGAGACGCCGGTGGAATACGGCCTTGCACCGCCGCTTTTGGGCCAGCATACGGTAGAGATATTATGCGAGCTTCTGGGCCGCGACGAGGATGCGGTCAGGGATATGATGGCGCGCGGCGTTTGCGCCGAACCCGAAGAAAAATAGCGAATACGGAGAAACCGGCGATGGCCGAAAAGAAAATGACAAAACGCAGCGGCGGCCAGATCCTGATCGACGCCCTGGCGGCACATGCGGTGGACCGGGTCTTCGGGGTGCCGGGAGAGAGCTATCTGGCGGTGCTGGATGCCATGTATAACGCGCGCAATAAAATGGAATTTACCATCTGCCGCCAGGAGGGCGGGGCGGCCTATATGGCGGAGGCCTGGGCCAAGCTGACCGGGCGCACCGGCGTCTGCTTCGTCACCCGCGGGCCCGGCGCCACCAACGCCAGCATCGGCGTTCATGCCGCGATGCAGGACTCGACGCCGATGGTGCTGTTCATAGGACAGGTGGCGCGCGGCCAGAGTGACCGCGAAGCCTTCCAGGAAATCGACTATCGCGCCATGTACGGGCCGATCGCCAAATGGGTGGCGCAGATCGAGGATGCGGCGCGGATTCCCGAATACGTAAACCGGGCCTTTCATACCGCGAGCGCGGGCCGGCCTGGCCCCGTGGTTCTGGCCCTGCCGGAAGACATGCTGACCGACATGGCCGCGGTCGCCGACGTTGCCCCGGCGCCACCCGTCATCGGCTATCCCGGGCGGCCGGATATGAAGACGCTGCGCGACATGCTGTCGGAGGCTGAACGCCCGCTGATGATCGTCGGCGGTGCCGGCTGGACCGCGGGTACGTCGAAGAATATGCAGGCCTTCGCCAAGGCCAACAACATCCCGACCGGCGCGGCCTTCCGCCGCCAGGATTGCTTCGACAATTACGACCCGCGCTATGTGGGCCATGTCGGCATCGGCATCGACCCGG
This sequence comes from Pseudomonadota bacterium, assembly GCA_015222795.1. Lineage (GTDB taxonomy): Bacteria > Pseudomonadota > Alphaproteobacteria > UBA8366 > JADFVY01 > JADFVY01. Next base: position 4,607 of record JADFVY010000037.1, read on the forward strand.
CGCTGGGCAAGCGGGTGCGCGAGGCCGACCTGATTATCGCGGTGGGGCCGCGGCTGGGCGAAATAACAACGGCCGGCTATACGCTGCTGGAGCCGCCGGCGCCGAGCCAGAAACTGGTCCACATTCATCCCGATCCGAACGAGTTGAACAGTGTTTACCGCGCCGATCTCGGCATCGCCTCCAGCATGCCCGCCTTCGCGGCGGCGGCCCGGGCAATGAAGCCGGTCGCGGATCGGGTCTGGGACGATTGGGCGGGCGCGGCGCGGGCCGACTATCTGCGTTTTGCCGAGCCGGTGCCCATGCCAGGCCCGCTGCAGATGGCCGAAATCGTCGCCTGGCTGAACGATAACCTGCCGGAGGACTCGATCCTCACCAACGGCGCCGGCAACTATTCGATCTGGCTGCACCGGTTCTATCGCTGGTCGCGATACCGTACCCAGGCGGCGCCGACGCTGGGCTCGATGGGCTATGGCGTGCCGGCGGCGGTGGCGGCCAAGCTGGCCTTTCCCGACCGGGTGGTGGTCTCGTTCAACGGCGACGGCTGTTTCATGATGAACGGACAGGAACTGGCGACAGCCGTGCAGTACGACGCCAGGGCGATCTTCATCGTCGTCAATAACGGCATGTACGGCACTATCCGCATGCATCAGGAACGCAATTATCCGGGACGTGTGTCGGGTACGGAGTTGAAAAATCCGGACTTCGCGGCGCTGGCGCGCGCCTATGGCGCCAATGGCGAGGTGGTCGAAAACACAGAGGACTTCGCCCCGGCCTTCGAACGCGCGCTGGCCGCCGACCGGCCCAGCCTGCTCGAGCTGCGGATCGATGCGGAAGCGATCACCCCGATCGCCACCCTGTCCGGCCTGCGCAAGCAGGCTCGGGGTAAGAAGAAGTAGGCGCGGTGCGGCTGATCGCGGAAAACGCCGGCGCTATCACCGACCTCCTGTCCGGCGAGACATTACGGGGGCCGGAATTGGCGGCCGAGACCCACCGGCGCGCGGCGCTGCTGGCGGGGCTGGGCATCGGGCGCGGGGATCGCGTGGTCATCGCCCATGGGGGAACGCCATCCTTCTTCGCCGATCTCTTCGCGGTTTGGCATCTGGGCGCGGCGGCGGTCTGCGCGAACCCGGTGATGACCGCCGGAGAATTCGAAAACATCGCCGCCTTCGTGGGCGCGCGCGCCGTGCTGGATGGCGAGGCGGGCAACGCGAACCTGGGCGGGCTGGCAGCGCCGGTTCTGTGCCTGGCGCGCGAAAGCGGCGCCGCCGACGTTCCCGATGACGCGGGCGAGTCCGGTGACGAGGCCCTGATTCTGTTCACCTCCGGCACCACCGGCGAACCGAAGGGCGTGGTTCATACCTTCGCCTCGCTGCGGGCGCGGCTGGCGCTGAACCGCGAACATATCGGCGACGAGACCCTGGCTCGGTCGCTGTGTGTGTTGCCGACTTATTTCGGACATGGGCTGATCGGCAATTGCCTGACGCCGCTGGCCGCCGGTCGGGATCTGTTTCTCTCCACCGGCATGGACATGCGGCGCATGGCCGGGCTGGGCGCCTTGCTGGACGAACATCGCATCAGTTTCATGAGTTCGGTGCCGTCCTTCTGGAAGATTGCGCTGAAATTCTCCAAACCGCCGACCGGGGGCAGTCTCGCGCGTATTCAGATCGGCTCGGCGCCGCTGTCCGCCGATTTATGGCGGTCGGTCATCGAATGGGGCGGTGGGGTCGCGGTGGCGAACCTGTACGGCATTACCGAGGTGGCGAACTGGGCCGCCGGGGCGTCTTCCGCCGACTTCGAGCCCGCCGACGGGCTGGTCGGGCGCATGTGGGGCGGCGAGGCCGCGGTGCTGGATGCGGGGGGAAAGAGGCGGGGCGAAGGGGAGGGCGAGTTGCTGCTGCGGATGCCCTCGGTGATGTCGGGTTACTTCCAGCGGCCCGACCTGACCGAGCCGGTGCTGCTGGACGGATGGTTTCATACCGGCGATGTCGGGCGGATCGGGGCGGATGGCGTAATCCGGTTGACGGGGCGGCAAAAGACCGAGATAAACCGGGCCGGCATGAAGATCCAGCCCGAGGAAATCGACTTGCTGCTGGAACGGCATGAAGAGGTTGCCGAAGCTTGCACATTCGGCGTGCCCGACGTGATCAGCGGCGAGATCGTCGGCGCGGCTGTGCGGCTGGTGGACGGGGCCGGGGCGGACGCCGCCTCGCTGCGCGCCTGGTGCCTGGAGCGGATCAGGCGTGAGAGCGCGCCCGAGAA
>JADFVY010000343.1 GCA_015222795.1 Pseudomonadota bacterium
CACCAGCACGTCGCCGATGAAGGTCAGCAGCCGGGTCGCCCGGTCACGGCGCGGCGGGAAATCAAACAGTTCCGGCGTCTCGTCGATGAAGCGTGTCGTGTAGTCGCCGCCGCGGAATTTCGGGTGCCCGATCAACGCCTCCAGAAACACCAGGTTGGTCGCCACCCCGCGCACCCGGAACTCGCGCAGTGCCCGGTCCATGCGTGCGATGGTTTCCTCGGGCGTCGGCGCCCAGGCGGTCACTTTCTCCAGCAGCGAGTCATAGAACGGCGTGATCAGCGCCCCGGAATAGGCGGTGCCGCCATCCAGACGGATGCCGAAGCCGGTGGCGCCGCGATAGGCGGTGATGCGGCCGTAATCGGGGATGAAGCGGTTGGTGGGATCCTCGGTGGTCAGCCGGCATTGCAGCGCGTGGCCGTTCATCGCGATTTGATGCTGCGGCGGCACGCCGGATTCCTCGGCGCCAATGCGCGCGCCCTGGGCGATACGGATTTGCGCCTTGACGATGTCGATGCCGGTGATTTCCTCGGTCACCGTGTGCTCGACCTGGACGCGCGGGTTGACCTCAATGAAATAGAAATCGCCACTGTCGGAATCCATCAGGAATTCCACCGTGCCGGCGTTGCGGTAATCCGCCGCCTGGGCCAGCCGCACCGCCGCGTCGCAAATCTCGGCCCGGCGGCCCTCGTCAAGATAGGGCGCCGGCGCGCGCTCGACGACTTTCTGGTTCCGCCGCTGCATCGAGCAGTCACGCTCGAACAGATGCACAACATTGCCGTGGTGGTCGGCAACGATTTGAACCTCCACATGCCTCGCGCGCCGGACCAGTTTTTCCAGGAAAACCTCGTCACGGCCGAAGGCGGCCTTGGCCTCGCGCCGGCCGGATTGCACCTGTTCGGCCAGTTGCGATTCATCCTCGATAACGCGCATGCCACGCCCGCCGCCGCCCCAGCTTGCCTTCAGCATCAAGGGATAGCCGACCTGTTCGGCCAGCGGCTTGATCTGCTTTATGTCATCGGGCAGGGCGCCGGTGGCGGGCATCACGGGGATGCCGGCCTTTTCCGCCAGTTCCCGGGCCGCGACCTTGCTGCCCAGGCTTTCCATCACTTCGGGCGGCGGGCCGACGAAGGCGATCCCGGCCTTGGCGCAGGCGCGGGCGAAATCCGGATTTTCCGAGAGAAAGCCGTAGCCGGGATGGATCGCGTCCGCATGGGCGTCGTGGGCGACGCGCAGGATATCCTCGATATCCAGATAGGCCTGGACCGGCTCCTTGCCCTGGCCGATCAGATAGCCTTCGTCCGCCTTGAAGCGGTGCAGCGCGAAGCGGTCCTCGTGGGAATAGACGGCGACGGTGCGCAGGCCAAGCTCGTTGGCCGCCCGGAACACCCGGATCGCGATCTCGCCGCGGTTCGCCACCAGCAGCTTGCGGAAAGATTTTCCCTTCGTCGCGCGCTTCGCCATCAACCAGTCTCCTCAAGGGTTGCTGGCGCAGCTTATAGCGGTTCTTCCGGGCACGCGAAACCGTCATGCCGGGTGGGATGATTCCCACCCGGCAGACCGTCAGTTCATGTTCGGCGCCATCATCGCGCCGGGGCCGGCGATCGGCACGGACAACTCCACGCTGCCGGCCTTCTCGAAGGTCAGCGTCAACATCAGCGTCTCGCCCTCGATCAATTTCTCCGTGACGCCCATCAACATGACATGCAGGCCCATCGGCTTCAGCTCGACCTTGCCCCCGGCCGGAATGGTCAGCCCGCCCATCACCATGCGCATCTTCATGATGCCGTCTTCCATTTTCGTCTCATGGATTTCGGTCTTTTTGGCGTTCGCGGTGGCGGCGGAAATCAGCTTGTC
>JADFVY010000344.1 GCA_015222795.1 Pseudomonadota bacterium
CTTGCCACTATCATGCTCGACAGGGCGCTCGCCGACAAAAACTGGACCGCCATTCCTGGCGAACAGGGCGGCAGTCACAGTGACAAGCCGCCGGCGGTGATTCTCGACGTCGATGAAACCGTTCTGGATAATTCCAAATTCCAGGCGTGGATGGTGATGAACGACACCTTCTTCAATCCGAAAGATTGGGGCGCCTTCGTCAATTCCGTGGACTCGATGCCGATCCCGGGATCGCTGGCATTCACCAAATACGCCGATTCAAAGGGCGTTAAGGTGTTCTACGTCTCCAACCGCACCGGTGACCTTGAAGAGGCGACCCGCAAGAATCTGGAAAAATACGGCTATCCGATGGGCGGCAATGTGGACACCGTCCTGTTGAAGAAAGAAAAGCCGGAATGGAAGTCGTCGAAGAAGAGCCCGCGCCGATCCCATGTCGGCGCCGACTACCGGGTGCTGCTGGTGCTTGGCGATAATTTCGGCGATTTCGTGGACGGCTACAAGGGCAGTGTCCCGGAGCGCCATGCGCTGTTCGAAAAGCATGATGCATTGTGGGGCACGAAATGGATCATGCTGCCGAACCCGACCTACGGTTCCTGGGAATCGGCGACGTTCGACCATAACTGGAAAGAGGCCGACCAGCGCGGCAAGAAACAGGGCGCGTTGGCCGTCTGGGCTCAATAACGCGTTCTACGGCATATTGGAGGGCGTCCCGTCGGGGCGCCCTCTTATTTCTCGGAAACCAGCCCGCTTCGCAGGGCGGCGCGGCCGGTTTCGTTGTTGGCCTCGATGAGGTCGCGCAACAGGCGCATGAAAAGGCGACGATCGTCCTCGGCCAGGGGCGCCAGGAATCGTTCCTGGGCGATTTCCATGCCCTCGTGGACGCGCTGGCGAAAAGCCCGGCCGTCATCGGTGATCGAGACCAGCCTGGTGCGCCGGTCGGACTGATTGGCCCGGCGCTCCACCAGCCCGCGGCTTTCCAGGCGCGTAATCACATCGGCGACGTTGGTGCGGTCGATGCCGACCTCGGCGGCAAGGGTCACCTGATCCAGCGGCGATTTTGTGTCCAGGATGGTCAGCAGGGCGAACTGCACCGGCGTGATGCTGAAATTGCCACATTCTTCATGGAACATGGCGACATGGATTTGATGCAACCGGCGCACCAGAAAACCCGGCCTGTCCCAAAGGGCTTCGTAACGGTCCAGTTTCTCGCCGCTCTGCAGTTTTCCTGGTTTGGTCATATGTCCGATATGGTCCTGATTGTCAGGCGCGTAGTATATCTTTAATGCCGCGTTTTCCAAGGGTTGCCGCCCGTGATTATTTTGTCGCCGGTAAGCGTTACGTTCACATTTGTCCGATATGATCCGGCCGCAATTATTGAACAAGGAGTTATTGAAATGTCCCGTTGGTTTTCACCGCTAGCCGTAGTAGTCCTCATTGCCGGGTTGGGTGGCTGCGTTGCCCCACAGAACGTCCAGGCGCCAAGCATCACGTTGCAGGACGTCAAGCTGTTGAACACTGAGGGATTGACCCAACATATAAGGATCGAACTGCTTGTCTCGAACCCCAACGATTTCGATATACCGCTGACCGGGCTGAAATTCGGCATGCAGATGAACGGGCTGGATTTCGCCGAGGGCCTGTCGAACCAGCGGGTCGATATTCCGCGCCTGGGCAGGGCCGTGGTGCCGGTTGAGGTAACCGTTTCGGTGCTGGCGCTGATGAGGCAAATTCAGGCGGTTCAGAAGAAACACGGTCTGAATTACCGGGTGGTCGGCACGGTCTTCCTGGATCACCTGTTGTTGCCCAGCGTCGATTTCGACCGCGAGGGCAAGGTGGATCTCGATGTCGATGGCAAGGAAAAAAGCTTTAAGGTGATGTAGATCCGGGTGGGCGTTGTCTGCGCCGTCGGTCTTCGGCGCGGAGCCGAATTCGATGCGGGAAGATTCACATTTGTCTGTCGGTTTCCGGCAGGACGGCCCAACCATCCGCCCCGAAGGCCTGCAACGGCTGGAAGCGGGTCTTGTAGGACATCTTGTGGCTATTCGCGACCCAGAAGCCGAGATAGACGTGGGGGAGTCCCCGTCGCCGTGCTTCCTCGATCAGCCACAATACCATGAAACTGCCCAGGCTGCGGTGTCCCTGGGTTGGGTCGAAAAAGCTGTAGACCGCCGACAGGCCATCGGGCAGATGGTCGGTAAGGCAGGTGGCGATCAGGTCGCCGCCGCCGTCGCGAAACTCGACAAGGCTCGTATCGACCGGACTGGACAGGACCATTGACGAGTAGTCATTGTGGTTCATCACCACCATATCGCCCTCGCCATGCCGCGACCGGATATAGTGGCGGAACAGGCGGTATTGCTCGTCGGTGATGTCCAACGCTACATCCGCGGCCACAAGGTCGGCGTTCCGGCGCATGACACGGCGCCAGGACCGGGTCCAGTTGAAGCCTTCCACATCGACGCGCACCGGCACGCAAGCAGAACAGCCGGGGCAGGCGGGTCGGTAAACAATATTGTGTGACCGCCTGAAACCGGCCAGCGACAGGCGGCGGAAAATCTCACGCGGCGCCGGGCCGCCAAGTTCCGCATATAGCTGGCGCTCGACGCGGCCGGGCAAATACGGGCAGGGCATCGCCGAGGAATGGCGGAACTGCACCATGCCGGTTAGGAGCCGGTCACTGCTTCGCTGGTTGCTCATACCCTGATTATCGGCTGGACCGGCGTTTCAGGCAACCGGTTTCGCGGGATACTACAGGCCGCTTGTATTGACCGTGATGGTTTCGGACAGCCAGTCATGCAGACAGCGGCGGCGGTCGTTGAACAGGGCCGCGATCAGCAGCAGGCCGGTAAACGCCAGCGTCGCGTAAAACAGAAATGTCTGCAGCGCCGCCTGGGCGAGTTCGGGCCGGCCACCGTCCAGCCGGCGCACCTCGATGCCCATCATGCGCATCCCGATCGTGGCCGAGTTGGGCCCGCCGATCAGCAGACTATGATAGGCCAGCGGGATGAAAGGGCTTATCAGGGCGGCGATCGGGCCCAGCAGCCCCAGCGTCATCACTACCAGGAACCACAGGAAGACAATCACGCCGGAAAGAATGATCACGTCGATCATATAGGCCATGATCCGCCGGAACATGACACCGTCAAACAATTCCGGGTGAGACATGGTGTTCGGTTCCCGTGTCCAGGCGAACGGCAATTCGGGATTCTCGGGCAGTGAATTCTGGCTCATGGGACGCGGCCCCGTTTGAAGGTTTCCATGGTGTATAGATTGGGATTGCGTGGCCCAGGCGCAAGTTTCGGGGGTTTTATTCCTCGCGCGTGGTGTCGCTCAGGCGTCTGGTTTCGAAGCCGTGCTCGCTCAGCAGTTCGATCAACTGGCGGATATGGTTTTCGTCGCGGGTTTCGACCACCACGTCCAGCTCGGTTTGCTTGGCGGGGACGTCGCTGAACAGGCGCTGGTGATAGACCTCGACGATGTTCGCGCCGGTGCCGCTGATTTCGGTCGCCACGCGGGCCAGTTGGCCGGGTTCGTCGGGCACCAGGATGCGCAGCCGCGCCATGCGCCCGGCCCGTGTCAACCCGCGCATCAACAGCGAGGCCAGCAGGCGCGAGTCGATGTTGGCGCCCGAGACCACAAGCCCGACACGCCGCCCGGCGAAACGGGCCTTGTCGGCGGCCAGCGCGGCCAGCGGCGCCGCGCCCGCGCCCTCGACCATGATCTTCGCGGCCTCCATCATGGTCACGACGGCGGCTTCCAGCGCCGGCTCGTCGACCAGGATCATCTCGTCGCAAAGCGCGCGAATGATTTCCAGATTGATTTCGCCGGGGCTTTTTACCGCGATTCCCTCGGCCAGCGTGTGGCCGCCGGCGGCGGCTTCAAGGCCGTTCAGCGCGTTATGGACGGCCGGATACATCGCCGCCTCTACGCCGATCACCTCGATATCGGGCCTCATGGCCTTCGCCGCCGTTGCAACGCCGGAGATCAGCCCGCCGCCACCGACCGGCATGATCAATACATCCAGGTCCGGCCTGGCTTCCAGCATCTCCAGCCCCACGGTGCCCTGGCCGGCGATCACGGCCGGGTCGGCAAAGGGGTGTACGAAGGTCAGGCCCTCGGTCTCGGCCAGCGCCATGGCGTGGGGCTCGGCGTTGCTGACATCCTCGCCATGCAGTACCACCGTGGCGCCGAAGGCCTCGGTGCGGCGGATCTTGTTGAAGGGCGTTCCCCTGGGCATGACGATGGTGGCGGGAATGCCAAGCCGTTGCGCATGCCAGGCCACGCCCTGGGCGTGATTGCCGGCCGACACCGCGATCACGCCGGCCTGCGCCTGCGCGCCGTCCAGGCTCAACAGCTTGGCCAGCGCGCCGCGATCCTTGAACGATCCGGTGCGCTGCAGGGTTTCCAGCTTCAGGTAAATCTCCGCGCCATACAGGTCCGACAGGGCGGCCGAATAAACCGTGGGCGTGGTCACGATCTGGCCCGCGATGCGCGCCGCCGTGGCGCGGATATCGTCGATGGTGATGCTCATTGTTCCGCCGGGGTCAGTGCCAGCCGCGTGTAACCCGCCGCGGCCAGGGATTCGCGGCTGCCCGCGATGTGAAAATATTCGCCGTCCCGCCAGGGCTCCAGCAAGTCCGCGTAATGACCCGAGAACGGATTGCCCGACTGGCCCGCCGGGATCATGAAGCGGCTGTTCGCCGGGTCGCCGAGATCGTAGACCGCCTTGTAGCCGGCGCCGTGGATATGGGCATAGGGATCGCCGCCATTGCCCGAGATCATGCCGCGCCCGACCGTGTTGTCGCCGCCGCCGGTGGGGATCGACAGGTTGCCGTATCGGCCGACCAGGGGAACCTGGCTGAAAATCTTGTGGTTGAAGCGCGCCTTGTGCAGGTCGGCCCATTGCCATTCCGCCATATCGTCGCCCAGGGTCGCGGCGATTTCATCCAGCGCGTCGGCCAGCGCGCCGCGCATCTCGGCCTCGCAATCGCCCGCGCCGCACCAGTGGTCGCCGCCGGTCAGAACATATTCCACGAAGGCGGGGCGGGGGCGCCAGTAGGCGGAAAAATCCTCGCCCAGTTCGTCGCCGGCGATCCGCTTCACCGCGTGGCGCAGCCAGGCCGTATAGATCAGCGGCTCGGGGCGATCCGCCGCCATCCGGAAGTCCCATTTGTCCAGCAATTCCAACGCCAAATCCGCCCTTTCACCGCCGCCTTTGCCAGCCGCGACCACCATGCGCGCCACCAGTTCGCGCGCCGCCACCGACAGAATGTCTCCTTGCTGGCGCATATTGTCCTCGATGGAGTGTTTTCCGCGCTCGCCCAGCAGTTCGTGGATGCGCTCGGCGCGGTAGGGACCGTCCCAGTTGCGGGTGATCATGTAGGGATAGTCGGGGCCGACCAGCCGGTTGTTGGCGTTCACCACGACGCCGGCGGCCGGGTTGGCGATGCGCGGCATGTCGGCCTCGGGCACAAAACCGATCCAGTCATAATCGCCAGACGCGCCATCCACCGGATAACGCCCTTCGCCGTTGCGGCGGATCGGCACAATGCCCGGCGTGACGAAGCCGATGGCGCCGTCGCCGCCGGCGAAGAAGATGTTGACCAGCGGCGCCTGGAAGTCGCTGGCGTTGTGTTCGAAC
>JADFVY010000345.1 GCA_015222795.1 Pseudomonadota bacterium
CGCGGCGGGCTGGATTTCACCAAGGACGACGAGAACGTCAACAGCCAGCCCTTCATGCGCTGGCGCCAGCGCTTCGATTTCGTCGCCGAGGCGGTGCACAAGGCGACCGCCGAGACCGGCGAGAAGAAGGGCCACTACCTGAACGTCACCTCGGGCACCGTCGAGGAAATGTTCAAGCGCGCGGAATATGCCAAGTCGCTGGGCATGCCGATTATCATGCATGACTATCTGACAGCGGGCTTTTCGGCGAACACGTCGCTGGCCAACTGGTGCCGCGACAATGGCATGCTGCTGCATATCCATCGCGCGCTGCATGCGGTGATGGACCGCAACCCCGATCACGGCATCCATTTCCGGGTGCTGACCAAGATGCTGCGGCTGTCGGGCGGCGACCATCTGCATTCGGGCACCGTGGTAGGCAAGCTGGAAGGCGACCGCGAGGCGACGCTGGGCTGGATCGACCAGATGCGTGAGCGTTTCGTGCCGGAAAACCGGGCGCGCGGAATCTTCTTCGATCAGGACTGGGGCCATATGCCGGGCCTGTTCCCGGTGGCGTCCGGCGGCATCCATGTCTGGCACATGCCGGCGCTGGTCGCGATTTTCGGCGACGACGCAGTGTTCCAGTTCGGCGGCGGCACGCTGGGCCATCCCTGGGGCAACGCGGCGGGCGCCGCAGCCAACCGGGTGGCGCTGGAAGCCTGTACCGAGGCCCGCAACGCCGGCCGCGATGTGGAGCGCGAGGGCAAGGAAATCCTGACCGACGCCGCCAAGCACAGCCCCGAACTGGCAGCCGCCATGGAGACCTGGAAGGAAATCAAGTTCGAGTTCGACACCGTCGACAAACTGGCGGCGAGCTGAGCCCGGTAACGAGAGGAAAATGAAATGAGTAAAGTCTCGAATATCCAGGACTACCGGTCCAGCCAGGACGATCCGGGCAGTCGCAAATACGGCACCTTCTCCTATCTGCCGGAGATGGATGCGGACCGCATGCGCAAGCAGATCGAACATATGATCGCCAAGGGCTGGAACCCGGCCATCGAGCATGTGGAACCCGCCCATTCGGCGGACAACTACTGGTATATGTGGAAACTGCCGATGTTCGGCGAGAAGGACATCGAACGCATTCTCGCCGAGGTGGAGGAATGCGGGAAGGCCTGGCCGAACCATCTGGTCCGCCTGATCGGTTACGACAATTACGCCCAGTCCCAGGGCGCCTCGATGGTCGTGCGCCGCCCCGGTGGCTGACGACAGCCAAATATTTTTTGGAACGAAAGGCGGTCTTTGTGGAGGCCGCCTTTCTTCTTGTGTCCATGTTTTGGGTTTGAAAACAATCCTCTAAGCCGTCCGCCCATAAACACCGCAAAATTTTGTGTGAAAAAATAACACCGGACCGTCGATGAATTGACCTTCGTCAATTAAATCTGTGTGGGACAGGCGTAGGAAATCCCTCGGCTACTTAATTTATTGGCCTGGGGGAAGAATTAAACGTGAGCGGAAGCGTAAGCCGCAAGGCGCTTTTCGGGAGTATCTGCCAGGGCCAATCCGCGCCTGTCAGACCGCCCTGGACGCCGCCTGAAGACGAGTTCACCAATCGTTGCACCGGTTGCGGCGATTGTGTCGCGGCTTGCCCACAAGATATCCTCGTCAAGGGCCGCGCCGGTTATCCGGTTGTGGATTTTTCACGCGGCGCCTGCGACTTCTGCGAGGCCTGCGCTGATTCCTGCCCCGAAGCATTGTTCGCAGAGCGCGCCGCCGCGCCCTGGAACGTTAAAGCACGCGTCGGCGCCGATTGCCTGTCAACCCGGGGCGTGACCTGCCGCGTCTGTGCCGAATGGTGCGACGCGCGGGCGATCCGCTTTCGACTGGAAGTCGGCGGCCGCGCCCACCCGGAAATCAGCGACACCGCCTGCACCGGTTGCGGCGAATGTGTTGCTGTCTGTCCTGCCAATGCCATCTCGATGGAGGAAAGTGAATGAATATCTGTGGTGTACTGGTCCATGCCGTTCCCAAAAAGGGAGAGGACGTCGCGGCCGCGATCGCGGGCCTGGACGGGGCCGAATTGCATAACACGGTTCCCGACGGCCGCATGATCGTTACCGTCGAGGATACCGACGACAATTCAGCGGGCGATACGGTTCTTGCCCTGCACAGGCTTCCGGGCGTGCTGTCGGCCGCCCTTGTCTACCATCATTTCGAACCGGAACAGATCATCGAATCCATTACCATGAATAGCGGGGAGTAGCAGCCATGGAACATTCACGGCGCAATTTCATCAAGACATCGGCCATTGCCGCCACCGCGGCCGCCGCCGGCGTCAGCCTGCCGCAAGTCGATAGCGCGGAGGCGGCCTCCACCGGCATCCGCTGGGACAAGGCGCCCTGCCGGTTTTGCGGCACCGGCTGCGGCGTGCTGGTCGGCACCAAGGACGGCCGCATGGTCGCAACCCAGGGCGACCCGGACGCGCCCGTAAACCGCGGGCTGAACTGTATCAAGGGTTACTTCCTGTCCAAGATCGTCTATGGCAGCGACCGGCTGACCCAACCCTTGTTGCGCAAGACCAACGGCAAATACGACAAGAATGGCGAATTCGAGCCCGTAAGCTGGGACGAAGCCTTCGACGTCATGGCCGAGAAATTCAAGGCGGCCCTGAAGAAGAAGGGCCCGACTTCGGTCGGCATGTTCGGTTCCGGCCAATGGACCGTGTGGGAAGGCTATGCCGCCGTCAAGCTGATGAAGGCCGGCTTCCTGTCGAACAATCTCGACCCGAACGCCCGCCACTGCATGGCCTCGGCCGTCGCCGCCTTCATGCGCACCTTCGGCATCGACGAGCCGATGGGCTGTTATGACGATCTTGAGAAGGCGGATGCCTTCGTGCTCTGGGGCGCGAACATGGCCGAGATGCACCCGATTCTCTGGTCCCGCCTGACCGACCGCCGGCTGACCGCGGATCATACACGGGTCGCGGTGCTGTCGACCTTCGAGAACCGCAATTTCGATCTGGCCGATATCGGCATGGTGTTCAAGCCGGGCACGGATCTGGCGATCCTGAACTACATCGCCAACTACATTATCCAGAACGGCAAAGTGAACGAGGCCTTCGTCAAGGACCATACCAACTTCCGTATCGGCAACGCGGATATCGGTTACGGGTTGCGTCCGAACGATCCGCGCGAACAGGCCGCGAAGAATTCCGGCAAGGGCGGCGGCTCGAAGGAATACAGCTTCGAGGAATACAAGGCGTTCGTTGCCGATTATACGCTGGAGAAGGTTAGCGCCCTGTCCGGCATTGAGCCCGAGAAGCTGGAGGCATTGGCCGAACTCTACGCCGACCCGGACCGCAAGGTCATGTCACTGTGGACCATGGGCTTCAACCAGCATGCCCGCGGCACCTGGGTGAATCAGCTCTGCTACAACGTTCATCTGTTGACCGGTAAGATTTCCGAGCCCGGCAACGGCCCGTTCTCGCTGACCGGGCAGCCCTCGGCCTGCGGCACGGCGCGCGAGGTGGGCACCTTCGCCCATCGCCTGCCCGCCGACCTGGTGGTGATGAAGGAGGCGCACCGGAAAATCGCCGAGGAAAAATGGCAATTGCCGGAAGGGACCATTCCGGGCAAGCCGGGCTTCCATGCGGTGCTGCAGAACCGCAAGCTGAAGGACGGCGACCTCAACGTTTACTGGGTAATGTGCAACAACAACATGCAGGCCGCGGCCAACATGAACGAGGAGACCTGGCCCGGTTATCGCAACCCGGAGAATTTCATCATTGTCTCCGATCCCTATCCGACGGTGACCGCGATGGCCGCCGACCTGATCCTGCCCACCGCCATGTGGGTGGAGAAGGAGGGCGCCTATGGCAATGCCGAACGCCGGACCCAGTTCTGGCGTCAGCAGATCGATCCGCCGGGCGAGTCCAAATCCGACCTCTGGCAGCTCGTGGAATTCGCCAAGCGCTTTAAGGTCGAGGAAGTCTGGCCGGCGGATCTGGTCGCCAAGAAACCCGAATACAAGGACAAGACGCTCTACGACATTCTGTTCGCCAACGGCGTGGTCGACAAATTCCCGCTGACCGATACCCAGGACGGTTTCGCCAACCAGGAATCCGAGGATTTCGGCTTCTATATCCAGAAGGGCCTGTTCGAGGAATATGCCGATTTCGGCCGCGGTCACAAGCATGACCTAGCCCCGTTCGACATGTATCACAAGGCCCGCGGCCTGCGCTGGCCGGTGGTCGACGGCAAGGAAACCCTGTGGCGCTTCCGCGAGGGTTACGACCCCTACGTCAAGCCCGGCAAGCGTGTCGAGTTTTATGGCAAGCCCGACGGCAAGGCGGTGATCTTCGCGCTGCCCTACGAGCCGCCGGCGGAAGAGCCCGACGCAGAATTCGATCTCTGGCTGGTTACCGGCCGCGTGCTGGAACACTGGCATTCCGGATCGATGACGCGGCGCGTGCCGGAGCTGCATCGCGCCGTGCCGAACGCGGTGCTGTTCATGAACCCGGACGACGCGCGCAAGCGCGGCCTGAAGCGCGGCCAGGCGATTCGCATCAGTTCCAGGCGCGGCACGGTCGTCAGCCGGGTCGAGACCAAGGGGCGCAACGTGATGCCGGAAGGCGTCGTCTTCATCCCCTGGTTCGACGAAAGCCAGCTCGTCAACAAACTGACGCTCGATGCGACCTGTCCGATCTCGAAGGAGACCGACTATAAGAAGTGCGCCTGCAAGGTGGAGACGGCCTGAGGCCGGTGAACCATGGCGTCGTTGTATCCTGACAGGGCGAATCCCGACGGGCCGGGCAGGCGGCGGTTCTTTGCCGGCGTCGCCCGCGCCGCCTGTGGAGTCGGGATCGCGGGGCTGCTGCTGGGTCTGGTGGCCCGGCAGGGCCGCGCCCGGCCGGCATGGGCGATTCGTCCGCCCGGCGCCCGTGACGAAGCGGATTTCGCCGGCGCCTGCGTACGCTGTGGCCTTTGCGTCCGCGACTGTCCCTACAAGACCCTGCGACTGTCGGAACTTGGCGAGCCCGTCACCACGGGCACGCCCTATTTCATCGCCCGCGACGTGCCTTGCGAGATGTGCGAAGATATCCCCTGCGTTGCCGCCTGTCCGACCGGGGCGTTGGACAAGGAACTCACGAAAATAGAGGACGCCCGAATGGGCATCGCCGTGCTGACCGGACAGGAGGCCTGTCTCAACTATCTCGGCCTGCGCTGCGACGTCTGTTATCGCGTCTGCCCGCTGATCGACAAGGCGATCAAACTGGACAAACAACACAATGTGCGAACCGGCGCGCATGCGCTTTTCATTCCTGTCGTGGACAGCAAGCACTGTACCGGCTGCGGTAAATGCGAGCGGAGCTGCGTCCTGGACAAGGCAGCGATCCGCGTGCTGCCGATCGAACTGGCCAAGGGAGAACTCGGCGCGCATTACCGGCTCGGCTGGGAAGAAAAAGAAAATTTCGGCGGTCCGCTTCTGCCCGATATTATTGACCTGCCCGATCGGGTGCCGGGACTCCCGCAATGAGCGCGCCGATCGAACATGTGGCCCCGGAACGCGGCTTCCTGACCCGCAACAAGTGGCTGATTCTGCGCCGCTCCTCACAGATCGGTTTCCTGGCGCTGTTCCTGGCCGGGCCCGTGGCGGGCGTCTGGATCGTCAAGGGTACGCTTGCTTCCAGCCTGACTCTGGGGGTGCTGCCGCTGACCGATCCCTATATGCTGATGCAAAGCCTGTTCGCCGGGAACATTCCCGCCGCCACGGCGCTCATCGGCGCCTTGATCGTGCTGGCCGCCTACGCGCTGGTCGGCGGGCGGGTGTACTGTTCCTGGGTCTGCCCCATTAATATCGTAACCGATGCATCGCACTGGGTTTCGCAGCGGTTGGACATCCCGAAGGGCTGGCAACCGAAACGGTCGCTGCGGTTATGGGTACTGGGCATGACGCTCGTCGCCTCGGCGGCGACCGGTGTCATCGTCTGGGAACTGGTCAACCCGATCACCCTGTTGCATCGCGGCTTGCTCTTTGGCGCCGGCTTCGCCTGGGTGGCGGTGCTCGCGGTGTTCCTTTTCGACTTGTTCGTAAGCCGCCGCGGCTGGTGCGGACATATCTGTCCGGTTGGTGCATTTTACGGCCTGGTCGGCCGCTTCGCCCTGCCGCGGATCAATGCCGCCGCCCGCGCGGCCTGCGACGATTGCATGGATTGTTACGCCGTCTGCCCGGAACCCCATGTCATCACGCCTGCTCTGAAGGGAACGGAAAGAGGGTACGGACCCATCATCCTGTCGCCAGACTGCAGCAACTGCGGTCGCTGCATCGATGTTTGCGACAGAACTGTTTTCAAATTTTCCTCGCGGTTTGCACAAACGGCGGAGGAAGCCTTGCAGCCGCAACGGAAAGCTGCATGAGACCCCAAATGAAGGGAGAGTCACCGTGTTTATGATCTTCAAGAGATATACCAAGCTTACCACTCTCGGGGCGCTGGCCGTTCTGTCGCTCACGGCTGTTACGGCGCTGTCCCTCCATGTGACGGAGGAGGCCGTGGCGCAACAGGTTGGAGAAGTCCAGTCCCTGCGCGGCGAAACCGAAATTCCGGACGAGAACGTCGCGCCTGCCCAGTCACGCCAGAATACCCAGGCCGGCAGCTTCGAACGGGCTTACCGCCAACAGCCACCGCTGATTCCGCATAAAATAGACGGCTATCAGATCGACCGGGCGGTAAACCAGTGCATGCAGTGCCACGACTGGCCTTACAACGTCGATCAGGAAGCGCCGAAAATCAGTGAAACCCACTATATCGACCGCGACGGCGTCGCCCTCGACGAGGTTTCACCCCGCCGCTGGTTCTGCACCCAGTGCCATGCGCCGCAATCGAACGCCAAGGAATTGGTGCGCAACGATTTTAAGTCCGCCATGGATTTGGACTAGTGGTCTATATCAGGCATATTGCACACATGGGACGGTCTTGCGAGGTCTTCCGGCAAGGCGTGGGTCGCGCCGCGATGCCGGGCCAGCTGCGCGGCGTGCAACGCGGCCGGAGGGCTCGCAAGGCCGCCCGAAGGGTCGCGTTTCCCGCCCCCCCGATGCGTCGGGTGCACTTGACGATGCGCAAGCATCGTCCGCGCACACCC
>JADFVY010000346.1 GCA_015222795.1 Pseudomonadota bacterium
CGGGAGAGGGCCTCGTTCAGGAGACCGTCGCGCGACGCGCAAGGGCGTCGTTGCGAGGAGGCGGAGCCGACGCGGCAATCCAGAGACCCGCGCGCGCCTGGATTGCTTCGCCTTCGGCTCGCAAAGACGGAAATCCCGGGAATATGGCCAGGCGTCACCCGGCGCCCGCCCGACGGCTCGGTTGCCGGTCGCGCAGCCTGGACCCGAAGCAGTCATTCGCGAAGACCGGCCCGCCGCAATCCAGGCTTCGTGCTATCCTTGCTCTTTGTAGCTGTCGAGCTCGGGAGGCCGATCCTCGATACAATAGTAGTAGTGCCCATAGACCAAAGATCCGTCATGGACTAACATTCAAACTGGATCAGTCGGATCGGACTGGTCGGTGGAGTATCCATTATGGAATGGACAGGGGGACTCCTGGAGAGGGAGAAAAAATGAGCGTGAGTTCACTCGGGATGCGTCAACTTCTGGCAGTTTTTACGATGTCGGCGCCTCTTCTCGCAGGCAGCGCGGTTCAAGCGCAAGAAACACTTAGAATGGGATACTTTGATTTACCGCCTCACGTCGTCGATGTTGAGGGCGGGGCGCCGGCGGGCGCGGCCATCAGCTATTTCAAGGAATATATCGCGCCCCATCTGGGGGTCGCCGTCGATTGGGATAGCGCGGCCACGCCGCCCACGCGCCTGATGGACCAGTTAAGGAATGGCGACAAGGACGCCATGATCTTTCTGGGCAGGACAATCGAGCGAACCGAGTATCTGCATTATCCGGACCCGTATCTTATCGTTCCAGAGACCCTGGCGTTCAGGAAGGATAGTCCCGTCGACAATATCACCGCGGTGGGCGACCTTCATGGCCTGACGGTCGGGTTTCTGGTGGGCGGCCGAATACCCGAGGCCCTGCGCGACGACAAGATCAAATACGACCTTTTGGCCGGCAAACGTCTCTTTGAACGCAATGTCGAGAAGCTGCTGCTTGGCCGGGTCGACGCGGTCTATGCACCTCTGTCGACAGCGCTGGTCAGTATCATTGAAGAAATGGGCGTGGGCGACAAGGTGAAGCTTATCCCGGTCGAGTTCCTGGAACCAGTCAGGATCTATACTGTGTTTTCGAAGAAAACAGTCAAAGAAAAAATTGTTGAAGATTATAACAAGGCTCTGAAAGCGGCCAATAACGAACATGCTTATATTGACTATATCGGAATATATAAGAAAAAAACACGCGATAAGTAATCTGACTAGCGACTTATGGGAAGCCGGCGGGGAATTATGGAAATGCCATGAAGAAGGACCGACGCCAGACCATTCGCGGAAAATTCCTTCGCGTGACGATCCCGCTGATTTTTCTGACCGTCATAGGGGTGTTCAGCGCGGTCGAGTTGATGACGTACAGGGATGCGCTGGGCCAACTCAAGCAAACCTTCGAAGGCATGATCGTCACACAGAGTGCCGCGCTGGCGACGCCGATGTGGAATCTCGACTACGACCAGATCCGGCTCAGCCTGGAAGCCGTCACGGCCAATCGCGAAATCGTCGCGACACGCATTTACGGTGAGAACGGTAAACTCATGCTTGTGACCGGCGAGGACAACATCGCCGGCGACCATATGCTGCTGCAACGCGAGATTATGTACGACGCGGGCGCGGGACCGAAGATCATCGGGAAACTGGAATTCGTTGCGACCACCGGCATTGTCTGGGAACAAACCAAATTGCGCCTTCTCGTCGCCGCCGTGATTGCGCTGCTGGCAGTGGCGATGGAGGTCGCGGCAGCCCTGTTCGCGCTTCGGCGCATTATCGGGACGCCGCTGGTGCGGCTTTTGTCGTCGATCAACACGGCCCGGTCCGGTTTGGGCCGCAAACATGTCGAGTGGGACAGCCACGACGAATTGGGCCAGGTCATTTCGGCCTTCAACGAAATGCAGGACCGGCAAGAGGCCTATGATCAGGAGCTTCGCGAGGGGCGCGACACGCTGGAAAGACGGGTCGCCGAGCGCACCGCCGAACTGGCCGAAAAGTCCAGCGCCCTGGAGCGATTGTCGAACCAGTTGGCCAAGTACCTGTCACCCCAGGTCTATGAGTCCATTTTTCATGGCAAGCAAGAGGCCAAGGTCGCCAGCAGCCGCAAGAAGCTGACGGTTTTCTTCTCGGACATCGCGGACTTTACCGAGACCGCCGACAGGCTGGAGTCCGAGGAACTGACCCAGCTTCTCAATCACTATCTGACGGAAATGTCCCGGATCGGGTTGGCGCACGGAGCGACGATAGACAAATATGTCGGCGACGCCATTCTGATCTTTTTCGGCGATCCGGAAACCAGGGGCGCCAAGGAAGATGCCCTGGCCTGCGTGCAAATGGCGATCGAAATGCGCGACAAAATGAAGGAGCTGCAGGGTCTCTGGCGCGATTCCGGGATCGAAAAACCCTTGCGCTGCCGGATGGGTATTCACACCGACTATTGCACGGTCGGAAATTTCGGGAGCGAGGACAGGATGGACTACACGATCATCGGCGGCGGCGTAAATACGGCGTCCCGGCTGGAGTCTTCCGCCAGCCCCGGCGAGATCCTTATTTCGTATGAAACTTTCGCCCATGTGAGAGATCAGGTTTACTGCGAGGAACAAGGCACGATCCTGGTGAAGGGCATTGCTTATCCCGTCGCCAACTATAAGGTCCTGGACACTTTCGGCAACCTTGGCAGACAGCGGCGACGCTTGCGCGAGGAGCTTCCCAACGTAAAGCTGGATATCGATCTCGAAGCAATGACCTCGGATGATCGAGACCAGGCAGCGGAAATTCTGCGTCGCGCCCTGGATATGGTTTCTTCCGACGACGATCCCGCGCAGCCGGAACAGGCGCCGAAGACAAAATCGGCGCGCCGACGATAACCGCCATAAAATACCGACCGGTTACGAGTTCCAGGCCCGCGCGGCGTGTTGTATTCCCACAGCATCGTTCCGGATCCGTCGATCTGGGCATTGCTCGCACCGCATGCGTTGCTGCGTCGGCGCGGTGGCTTGCATGGCGGCACGTTCAGACACGGGTTAAGTCTTTTTCAACGCTGCCTCGCACATAATCCTGCTGAAGAGGAAGCTGCGTAAGCGCTTTACGAGACATCGAAGCCGAGAGGACAAACCGTGTGCAAGGGAACCCGATGACCCATACAAAATCCTCACGGCCCGAGATGGGAACATACGGCATCGAAAAGACATTAGGAGAAGAAGGCAGCAGCCTATTCCCAGTCTTGGCCTCGCAGGCCCGAGTCTCGTCGGATGCTGTGGATTCTGAAAGGATCAAGGCCGCTTTCGATAAGCTTATGCGCGGCCTGGCGCATATGTCGGGGGAGCGGATCTATTCCGGATATCGGGAACTTTACGAACTCGGCCCGGCCGTGATCCCAGCGCTGGAGCGTCGCATCTTCCAGGCCAGCTGGGAAAGGGTCACGCGGCCTGAGGCGACTCGCATGCAGACGGCACTTGTGAGCCTCCTGCACGATATCGATGAGGCAAGGTCCCGGAGTGTCATTGACCGGCTACTCGCGCAGGATTGCCATCCAGCGCTGCGGGGCGTGTTGCAGAGCATCCGCCGTTACGACGACAGGAACTTTAGAACCCACGAAATTCGGGGTGTGCGTGTCCTGGTGGCCAGGGAAATCGACGAGTCCGAGGGCGTGCCATTTCATATGGAGCGGTGGCTCGCCAACGTGCCGCGCGGGGACCTCGCCGGCATCGTGCGGCTTTACGTAGTTCTCCGCCCGCCCGTACAGGACGTCGCAGGTTACTATATGCCGGTCCTCTCGACGATCACGGTGTACTGGAAGGTTTCCCTCGTGGGAAGCAAGGCGTTGGCCCGGCTGGCGCGCATTTCCGTGGAGAAAACGCTGTATCACGAAATCGGCCATCACGTTCACCGGCATACATTCGGCCGGCAGCCCGAGCAGGAGAAGGAGGCCGACCGATACGCCTATGCGCGCCTTCGCGTCAGCCGCCCATTTCTCACCGCGGCCGTGCGGGCTATCAGGCTCGTCGTACGCCCCAAGGCGAATCGTCGATAGCAGCAAGACCGCCGAACGTGAAAATCGATGCTCCGGGCAAGAGCAGGGAGCCGGGCCGGGTTTTTGCTCGGGAGTTCCGGGGGCAGTATACATAACTCACCCACAGTAGATAGTTAAGTATACTGCCCACAGATTACCCAGATTACCTGAAACAATGCCGCGCCGGAAGAGGTTCTCCCGGCGCGGCTGTTCGATCAAGGCACTTGTGCAGCCATTTTCAGGGCGGGAAAATTAGTGCCCGGCCAAATGGTTCCACTTTGGCAGCAACACGATGCTATTGGGGTTGAAGCCCATGTTCTTCAGGGTATCGACCGACGCCACGACTTTCTGGCTCTCCAGATCGACGACCTTGATCGACCCGTCGTCCATGCCTTTCAGATTGATGAACGCATTCTGGACGAAGCCGTATTTCCAGTCCTTGGTGAACCCCACATGATGGGCGCCCGCCGCCGTCCGGATGGTCTTCAGCAGTTCGGGTTTGGCCGGGTCCCTGGAAATATCGAAGATATGGAAATCGCCCGGATTGGCCGTGGTCACGTACATGCGCCGGGATTTCGGGCCGAAGTAGATTTCCAGCGGTACGCCGCTGCCGGTGCCGTTGAAATCATATACCTGGGCGACATCGAAATCTTTCAACTGGGAGTTCCAGGTCGCGGTCCACAGGGTGCCACCGAACATGACGGTGATATAGGCCATCGGCGGGTTGGCGCCCGGAACGAACAGGATCTCCACCGGCGACACCCCGGACGGTGACGGCTTGTCGGAAAGCTTGTGGCTGGTCAGCGGCGTTCCTGTGCTCGCCTCGATGGCGGTGATGGTTTCGCCGGGATCGGTCAGATCGTGCTTGATGGTATTGGTGACCAGGATGCGGTCGATCGCGTCGTTCATGGCGATGCCGTGGGGATAGGGCTTGGGCAGGGAAATCGTCGACTTGATCGCGTCCGTCGCGACATCGCCGACGATGATGTTGCCCGACCCCATGCA
>JADFVY010000038.1 GCA_015222795.1 Pseudomonadota bacterium
TGCCAGCAGGTGCAGAAGCGTTTCGTCGAGGAACATTTGATTCAATGGGTGCCCAGCTTCTGCGACAAGGTCATGGATATGGCAAGGATGCCATTCTTCAAGGAGATGGCCAAGGCGACCAAAGGTTTCGTGGACTATGAACGGGAAAATCTAGCGAACAGCGCCTGATACCGATCACGGGCACCGTTTTTTTTATCCGCCGGCCGCCGCTTTTTGAACCGTAATAACGCGCCTCTCCAGGAAATCGAGCACCAGATTTTCGGCGCCGAGACGACCGAGATTACCGTGTCCACCGCCGCGCAGGAAATGTGATTCCTTCGGTTCAGCTGTTACTTCCAGCAATTTCCTTGCCGACCAGGCCGGGATGGTCTGGTCATCCTCGCCATGAATGAACAGTACCGGGGAATGCACGGACGGCATGCGGGCAGCGGAGTCAAAGCTGTCTTTCACCAGCCAGTGGACCGGCAGATACCAGTAGTGGCCCTGCGCAACATCGGCGACACTTGAATAAGCCATTTTGAGAACCAACGCAGCGGCCTTGTATTCGGTGGCCATCGCCGTGGCGACCCCGGTCCCCAACGATTCCCCATAAAACACCATCCGCCCAGGCTCGTATCCCTTGGCCCGTGCAAACTCTATGGCGGCCCGGCCATCGGTCAACAGCCCTGCCTCGCTCGCCTGGCCACCGGCGCCGGCATTATATTGGTAACCCGCCAATAGAACCCCGTATCCGGCGTTCATATATGTCCTTGCCCAGTTTGCCCGGTTTCCGAGGTGGCCTGCGTTGCCGTGGAAATAGACGATAACCGGATAAGAGGGATTTACTGGCGGTCTCCACCAGATCAACGGTCGCGCGCCGCCCTCGGACTCGACGCGGAGCGCGGTCATCTCCGGCACGCCGAAGGCTGCCGGATCGGGCACGATTTGCGTGGGATGATAGAGCATATCGCGCTGGCCGAAATACAGGATCCCGAGCAACCCGAAATATCCCGCAATCCCGATCGCGAAAATTCCGATACTGGCCCGTTTTAAGACACGCACGAACATCGCCATGCTGATTTCTCCCCGCAGTTGCAAGCCGGATTATGGGCTGAAACTCTTCCGAACAGGTTAAGCCGCCCGAATGCGCGCGGCGCAGCGATCCATAAAGTCCATCACCACTTCGCCGACCCCGTGATCGTACAGGTCGGTGTGACGTCCGCCGGGGTAGAAATGGGCTTCTTTCGGTTCGGGCGCGGCATCGAATAGCCGTTTGCCGAATTGAATGGGAATGGTGGTGTCGGCGTCGCCGTGGAACAGAAGGATTGGCGCCCTCACCTTCCCGATCCGGGCCATCGAATCGTAACGGTCGTGGATGAACCATTTGGCCAGGACGAACCAGTACCGGCTGTGGGCCAATTCGGCAATGCTGCTGTATGGCGTTTCCAGGACCAGCCCGGCGACATTGCGCTCGGCGGCCATGGCGACCGCGATACCGCTGCCCAGCGACTCGCCGTAGAGCACGATGCGTTCCTCGGCGATGCCATGGCCCGTTACGAAATCCAGGGCACCCCGCGCGTCGGCCAGCAGGACCTCTTCGCTGCCCTTGCCGCCGGTGCCCGCATTATACCGGTAAGTCGCCAGCAACACGCCATAACCGGCCTCGATCATTTCCCTGAACTTGTAGCCACGCTGGCCAATATTGCCGGCATTGCCATGAAAATAAACCAGCACCGGATGCTTATCGTCCGCCGGCGCATGCCACCAGGCTAGTATCTCGACCGTTTCCTCGACGGCAATCCGGATGCTTTCCATCTGCGGCAGGTCGTGGTCATGCGGGTGCGGTTCGGAATCATCGGGGAAATACGTCATATGCCGTTGTCCCAGATACATAACGCCAACCAACACGACCCAGGCGCCACCGGCATAGAGCAGAAAAGTCATCATTATTTCAATCTCGTAACACGAATTCAGGTTCGACAATCAGGTATATGCCGGGGCAGGATACATGCGGTGCAATCCAAGCACCACCCTGCGTTAACGGTTATCAGATTGGATGCGCCCCATATAGGTTCAAGCTTGTTCGGCCAGGGCAATATCCGATCAAACAGAACCGGTCCGGTCCGGTTCGGTTTGATCGGATGAAATTGCCCGCTTTATCAAGGGGCGAGCAGCTTTATCAGTACAAATGGAATCGCGGGAAGCGATTCCGTTTGTACGGATGCTGCTCTAGCCGCCGCTCCGCGAATTGTCGCGGGCAATGGTCGTCAGGCCGAAATCGTGCAGGATCGCGTAAAAGGCCGGCACGACAACCAGAATCAGGAATGTCGCCGAGAGCATGCCGAATGCCAGGCTGTTGACCAGCGGTATCAATATCTGCGCCTGCAGGCTGCGTTCCAGCAGCATCGGGGTGAGGCCCAGGATGGTCGTCAGCGAGGTGAGCAGGATCGGACGAAACCGCATGCGCGACGCCTTGCGCGCCGCCTCTTCGACCGTATCGCCCTCGCCGGCTTTCTGCTTGATGAAGGTGATCAGCAGGATAGTGTCGTTCACGACGACGCCCGAAAGGGCCGCCAGCCCGATGATGCTGGGCATGGAAAGATCCAGCCCCATCAGTAAATGCCCCAGGACCACGCCGATCAGCGACAGCGGAATCGTCACGATGACGACAATGGCCTCGGTGTAGCTCCTGAACTGAAAACTGAGCACCAGGAATATCCCGATCAAGCCGATCAGGAAGGCCCGGCGCACCGATGAAACCCCTTCCGCGCCGCTCTTGGCCTCGCCCTCGAAGCTGGCTTCGACGCCGTGATATTTCTCCAGAATGCCGGGAAGGACATTTCTCGAAACGTCGGTCAGAATCTCGCCAACATTGGCCCGCAGGGTATCGACATCGCCCTGTAGTGTGACCGTGCGACGCCCGTCGATGCGGTGAATACGCGCGAAGCCGCGACCGGTTTCCGCGATCGCCAACGACCCCAGCGGCACCTGCGCGCCATTGGGCGCGGTGACCACAAAATTATCGAGATCGGACATGCCGTCGCGGTCGCCGGGCGCCATCCTGACGTCGATTTCATAAGACTCGGCGCCGCCCTGTACCTCACCGACCATCTGGCCGAAAAAGGCCGCGCGCAACTGCGCCGCGACCTGCGACGCGTTCAGGCCCAGCGACAGGGCGCCTTCACGCAGACGCAGCCTCACCTCCGGCTTGCCTGGCCGGAGATCGTTTGACAGATTAAACACCGCCGGATACGACCCCAACGCGTCCTGAAGCTCGCGCGCGGCCGAGCGTAGCTCACCGAGATCGTCACCCATCAGCCTTATCTCGATCGGCCGGCCGGCAATGCCGATCTGGAATTCGGCGAAACCGAGGGCGATCGAATTTGGAATCTGGCCGGTTTCCTCGCGCCACAGCCTGATGATGTCGGCTACGCGGCTGGTGCGGATTTCGGCTTCCAGAAGGTCGGCGGTCACCGTTGCCACATGGGCGCCGCTTTCATGGGAATCGACATTGACGCCATATTCGACACCGACCTGCTGGACCAGCTTTTGTTCCCCCGGCTGCCGGGGTGTCAGCCGCTCATTGACCCGGTCCAGGCTATCGACAATCTGGCGCACGATTTCCTCGGTGCGCTCCAGCGGGGTTCCCTGTGGCATCAACAGCCGCGCCTGGACGATATTGCCGTCCAGCGTCGGGAAGGCCTTGAATTTCAGCACCCCGCCCGCAATCATCGCCACCGAAGACAAAAGCAGGAAAATCACCAGCCCGACGGTCGCATAGCGCCATTCAATCGCCAGGTCCGCAGCGCGGCCGCCGACATTCTCGCGCGCCCAGTCCATGAAGTTTTCGACATGGCGGCGCGGGCCGGTCAGGGGCTCCTCGCCGCCCATCGAATGGCTGAGATGATTGGGCAGCACGAGGAAGGCTTCGACCAGACTGGCCGACAGCGTCATGATCAATACGATCGGGACGAACTTGATTACATTGCCGATATCGCCGCTCAGCAAGGTCAGGGGGCCAAATACGCAAATCGTCGTCAGGAAGGATGCGAGAACCCCCGGCGCAACCTCCCGCACGCCAATACTGGCGGCATCCAGCGGTGATTTCCCCGCGCGGGAGTGACGCGCGATGTTTTCCGAGATCACGATGGCATCGTCCATCAACAGGCCGGTCGCGATCAACAGCCCCACCATGGTGATCATATTGACCGAAATGCCGGCCGTCGCCATCACGAACATCGTCCCCAGAAACGAGACCGGAAGCCCCATCGCAACCCAGAACGAATAACGCAGCCCGAAAAACAGCCACAGGGTCAGCGCAACAAGAAACAGCCCCTGCGCGCCATTTTTCAACACCATGTTCAGCCGGTCGCGCACGATGGTCGACACGTCGCGCGTGATATCGAAGGCCATGCTGGGTGGCGCGGTCGCGCGCTCGATCTCGAGAAATTCCTTGATCGCATCGACCACTTCCAGCGTGTCGCCCGAGCGGGCCTTACTGACCTCCAACAGGGCGGCGCGGGCGCCATTGAACGAAACCTTGGTCTCTTCCTGTTCGAAACGGTCTGTAATGCGGGCTATTTCGCCCAGGCGGATAACCGCGCCGCTTTCCCCGCTGATCACGACAAGGTCGCGGAAATCGGCTGCCGACCGCCGTTCGTCGGCAAAGCGTATCAATATGTCGCGGGCCGTGGTCTCGATGCTACCCAACGGTAGATCCACGCTTTGACGCCCGACGACCGCGGCGATATCGGACACACTGAGTCCGAATTGGCGCAGGGTCTGCGACGGCAGTTCAATACGAATCTGATGGTCGGAGAACCCCTTGATATTTACCTGGGTAACCTGCGGGATGCGCTGCAGCCGGTCCTTCATATCTTCCGCATAGGCTTTCAGATCGGGTTCCGACATCGGGCCGGTGATTGCAATCGCGACCACGAAATCGTTGCGCCCCAAAAGCTGGATGGACGGGTTTTCCGTCTCGTCCGGAAAATCGTGGATTGCCTCGATCTCGCTTTTCACATCCTCCAGGAATCGGTCGATACTGCCGCCCTGGCCCATCTTTACGTATGCGGTGGCAATGCCTTCGCGCGCCTCGCAGCGCATCTCGTCTATGTCGTTGATCCCGTCGAGCGATTCCTCAATCCTGCGGCAGACCGCGTCCTCCACATCCTCGGCACTGGCGCCGGGATAGATCACGCGCACCTGAACGTTGTTAAGGGGCATGTCCGGAAATGTTTCGCGTTCAAGGTCGGGCAAGGCGGACAGTCCCAACGCCATAATCCCGATCATCAAAAGGTTGGCGACGGTGGGATGACCGACGAAGTAGCGAATCACCTGATCGCTCCCCTGCCAGCGGCCTCTTCCGTCAGGGTCCGCAATTCGTCCGGATCGTCGACCCGGATCAGCAGCATCCGGTCGACCGCCGGCACCAGATCGCCGGTAACGATCCTGTCGCCCGCCTCCAGCCCTTCGGTTACCGTGACCAGCCCGCCCTGGCTAATGCCGACCTCGACCGGGCGTCGTTGCAGCCTGTCATCCGCGTCAACCAGATACACCATGCCATCATGCAGCGCGGATCGAGGAATAACGATGCTGTCGCGCACCGCCTCGCCCCACAATTCCACTTCGACATACATATTTTTGGCCAGCGGCGGCCGCCGGCCGGCACGGGTTTGGCGATACGGATCGTCCACGGCAACCACGACGCCCACCGTGCGGGTCGCGGGATCGATGGTTTCGCGGACCCTGGCAAACCGCGCATCCCAGGTCACCACCATGTCGCCGGTTCGCAATCGCACGATTGCCTTGAGGTCAATCTGTTCGAACACCGATCCCAGGGCCTGCAAATCGATATCGCCCGCTGCAACGTCGGAAGCCTCGAATAGATAGCGCATCCTCTCCAGCGGGATCTGGGCGGCGATCTCGGCGATATCGACGCTATCGATTACGGCCAGAATCTGGCCCGCCGCCGCGAACTGGCGCTCCTCGACATTGACGGCCGCTACCCTCCCGTCGAAGGGCGTGACGATTCGGGTCCGCGCGAGGTTTCGCTCGGCCTGGCTCAGTTCCGCCTGATAGAGGGCGAGATTGGCCAGAAGCACCTCGCGTTCCGCCGGAATCAGCGCCAGCGAACCCTTGTGTCCCTGCTCCGCCTGGCGCCGCGACAGGACCGACCGCTCAACCTCGTCAACCGTGGCCTGCGCGATATTGCCTCGTTCCAGAAGGGCTCGTTTGCGCTTCAGGTCCTTTTGCGCAAGCGCCAGGCCACGCTGTTCGATCTTCAGGGATTGGGCGGTGTTTTGCTCGCGCACGTCCAGCTCGGCGATATGCGCGTCGGCGCCCCGGATTTTCGATTTGGCGCTCTCTACCGCCAGTTGGTAATCGGCCGGATCGATCCGCAGAATTTCCAGCCCGCCGCGGATCAACTCACCCGACTCCAGCAGCGCGTGCCTGAACAGTATCCGGCCGCTTACCTCGGCCACCGCCTGCCAGCTACGGTCCGGTTGAACATTGCCATAGCCAACCGCGCGGGGGACAAAATCCACCGACGGCACGGCGATAACGCTTACGGGCCGCGCCTTCTCGGCCAGCGGCTCGCGCTCCGGTTCGCCACCGCCGCGTATCAGGAAAAAGAGCACTGCAACACCCGCCAGGACAGGCGGGATAAAGAGTAATTTCCGCTTCAGTCCCGGCAGGGTTTTAATCATGGAAACCTGATCGGCTATTTATTACTGACGAAGCACTCGCCGCCTCGGCTGCGTACGCCACGGCACACTTCTTTCGCCGTTGCGCTGCTGTCCAGCCGTTCGGTGGAAAGGCGGAACAGGGTCCCTTGCGACTGGAAGTTTACCTGCTTGATCTGCGGCTTGAGGCCGCCCAACACGTCGCCAAACTTCTTCCGGTAAATCGCCCAGGCACGCACCGCGTTTTCTTCTGAACTAAAGGCGCCCAGCACCGCGCGCGGACCGCTTCCCGTGCCCATTCTCGGCTCCGGCGGATCCAGCTTTTTGACGTCCGGCGGCGGCGGGGCCGGCGCGGGTTTCGGCGGCAAGGGCGGCGGCTCCATCACCGGCTCGGGCGGCAGTACGGGTACTTCATCCGGGCCCAGCAATTCCATCCGGCGGAACGACAACAGATTGCGGGTAATGGTGCTTTCGCTGGCCGGGTCATCGATGCGCATCACAACGTAATGACCTATATCCGGCGAATAGAAAAATTCCAGTTCGCTTGGCTTGTACCGACCGCAAACGATCTTGAAGGTATCGAACTTGCCGGCCGGCACTTCAACAGTTTCCTCGCCCGCCACGCTACATGACCAATTGTATTCCCATTTAAGGGGTGGGGTCGCCTGTCCGTCCTTGACCGTCCAGTTTTCAACCCTGGACGTAAAAGTCATGTTGCCGGGATCGGTAAGCGGGAACAACGCGCCCTTGATGTCGGAGATAACCCGGCGCCCGCCGCCGCTGCCGGGGTTTTTCCACTCAAGCGCGGGCATCAGCGGATCATGCCCGGTGACCTGTTCGTCACCCTTATCGCTGCGCCAGTAAACCTTCTCGCCCTCTACCGAGACCACGGTCCAGGTCAGTATGGGGTTATCGAACGTGAATGAGTCGCCAACCATGTAGCGACCTGGCTTTTCGGTGCCGAAGGGGCTGTCGGAAGCCGGCTTCGTCGCCTCGCACCCCGACAGCAGAAAGACAACGCCCAGCGCGTACAGAACACCCGACAAACGAGTCATGCGTTTCTTTCCTCCACAAGCGGGACAAACCCCGATACCCAAATAAACATATATAGTGTCCCGCTAACGCGCAACCGCAATACCTTGATATCCAGCCGCATCGTAGTTACGATTCGATACATAATATACCGGTACCGCAATCCTTAACCTACAGGCATTACGTTAAAGTTAACAGAACCTGTTGATTTACGCAGGAAATCATTATCACAGGGAAATTTTACAGAACAGAACTAACACAAAGAATTCGCCGCGCCAAAGTCTTGTTGGCGCGGCGGTCATTGCTTAATGCTGTTGGATTTACCCGCCGAGGAACAAACGGCCCACCTCAGGGTCCGCCAGCAGCTCGTCACCCGGGCCCGCCATGGCGGTCTCGCCGGACACCAGCACATAGCCGATATCGGCGAATTCCAGGCCCTTCTTGGCGTTCTGTTCGACCATTATGATGGTCTTACCCTCGCCATGCTGAAGGTCATCGAGGATTTCGAATACCATATCGATAAAGCGCGGTTCCAGGCCAATCGAGGGTTCGTCGACCAGCAGGATCTCCGGGTCCATCACCAGGGCGCGGGAGATTTCCAGCAGCCGCCGCTCGCCGCCCGAAAGAACACGCGCCAAGTGCTTGCGGCGTTCCGCAAGCCGGCCGTATTTCGCGAACACCTTTTCGGCCGCCTCCTTCGCCTGTTCCGGCTTGTCCATCAGATACCCGCCCATCCAGAGATTTTCCTCGACGGTCATGCCGGGGAATACGGACTTGTCCTGAAG
This sequence comes from Pseudomonadota bacterium, assembly GCA_015222795.1. Taxonomy (GTDB): domain Bacteria; phylum Pseudomonadota; class Alphaproteobacteria; order UBA8366; family JADFVY01; genus JADFVY01. The sequence goes on from JADFVY010000038.1 coordinate 8,483, forward strand.
GATGTATGCGATGCCGGCCTTCTTCAGCTTGTCGTTGGAACTCAGCGACGTGACGTCGAGTTCGTTACCCTTGCCGCCAACCGTGATCCGCCCATCGAAAATGCGGGTAAAACCGAAGATAGAATGCAGCACCGTCGACTTGCCGGCACCGTTGGGGCCGATCAGGCAGAGCGACTTCCCCTTGGGGACCTGCAGATTGAAGTCGTGCAGGATCTCCATCTTGCCATAACCGGCGCGGAGATTTTCGATGGTGACGTAGGAATCGTTGTTGGCCAGCGAGGCAATCCGCTCCGCCGAGACCCCCTCCTTGGCCAACGCCGCCGCCTGGCGGTTAACGTCCTCGACCGAAATGATGGTCTCGACCGAACCCTGATGGTAACCGCTCGCAGCCTTTTTGCCCTTGTCCTCGCCGGCCATCAGTGCGCCCCCAGATAAGCATCGATGACGCGCTGATCGTTCCTGATCGTATCCGGCGTGCCCTCGGCAAGCATCTGGCCGTGCGCCATGCAGTAAATATGTTCGGCCAAATTCATGATAACCCGCATATTATGCTCAATCACGAAAAGCGTGATCCCGAATTCATCGTTGACCCGCTTCAGCCTGTCGATCAACCCATTGATAAGCGTCGGGTTGATGCCGGCCGTTGGCTCGTCCAGCAGCAGTATCTTCGGTTCGTTCATCAGCGCCATTGCGAACTCCAACAACTTTTGCTGGCCGAAAGACAGATCGCCGGCCAACAGATTTCGTTTGGCGTAGAGTCCGACGAACTCGAGCAGATGCTCGGCTTTCTCTTTATCTTCGGCCGAAAACTGCTCGCCGAACATATCGGACCACCCCATAGTACGCTGGGGTACCGAGATCAGCATGTTCCTGACGCAATCCATCTTGCCGTAGATGCGAGTCTGCTGGAAGGTTCGCAACAGGCCGAGCCGTGCAATCTCTTGCACCTTCATCCGGGAAATTTCGGTCCCCTCAAACCGGATCGAACCTTCGTCGATCGGATGATATCCCACGATCGAATTGAACAACGTTGTCTTGCCCGATCCGTTCGGCCCGATCAGTCCCGTAATTTTGCCTTCCGGAACCGCGATGCTGACGTCTTTGTTGGCCTGAACGCCACCAAACGCCTTGGAGACGTTCCGTACCTCGATCATTGTCGTCATGACGCCGGCTCCCCGCTGCCTTCGGTATCAACGTTCTGGGTCTTTATGCCGAACAGTGTCGGCCATCGATCATGCGCCCAGCCCATGAATCCCTGTGGGAAATAGACCACGATAATGATGATCAGCAGCCCCAGTGCCACCCATTGCCAGCCAAGGAGATGTGTCCAGGTCACTTCCTTGATGACATGAAACACCGTTGCGCCGATGACCGGCCCCCAGAGTGTTCCCTTGCCGCCCATCAAGGCCATCAGGACCATGAAAATGCCGAAGGTCACCGTCGGGAACGCCACCTCCAACGGTTCGATGAAACCGATCATATTGCCGTAGACGGCGCCAGAAATACCCAGGAAGAAAGCCGACATCGCCCAATTGACAATCTTGTAGCGCACGGTATGGATGCCCATGGCCTCTGCCTTCTCCTCATCGTCGCGGATCGAATTGAGGGCCAGGCCAAATCGGGTCGTATATAGCCAACGGTAAAACAAGAAGGTCGCCAACGCGGCACCGAAGCACATGAAATAGAACAGCAGTGAGCGGTCGTCCGGATCACCCGGATAGACCGGCATCGATATGCCGCTTCCCCCGCCGACCCACTCCCAGGCGCCAATAAGTTCGCCCGCCGAGAGCGCGACACCCAGCGTGCCAATGGCAAAATACGGTCCCCGCAGGCCAAGCACGATCCGGCCGAACGCCACGGCGACGATCATCGCGCCTACGGCGGCGGCAATGAAGCCCAGACCGAGTCCAGTGAAATACTGCCAATAGTCGAAATCGATCTTGATGACGCCATAGGAGGCGGTGTACTCGCCAACATCGTAATAAAGGCCGATCTGCACCACGGCCGAGATATACATCCCGACACCGAAGAAAACGATATTGCCCAGCGAGTTGTATCCCATCTGCCCGCCCATGGCGTCCCAGGTCAGTGCGAACAGGATCATTACCCAGAGAATAGCGAGTTGCAGGGTGTAAGCCGGGAAAAGATATGGCGCAATGATCGAGCCGGCCAGGATAACGGCATAAAGGGCAATCTTGCTGGCTGTCGAATTCATTCCACCACCTGCCTTTGCCGGGCCATCTTAATCTGCAGGATGACGAGTACGACGACCAAAAGCCCCGTGACCGTAACCTGCTGGAAGTCCGTCCCCAACACGAATCCACCATATTGTTCGGCGATACCGAGGCCAAGGCCCGCAATGATGACGCCGGGCAGATTGCCCAGGCCCGCGGCCACGACGATCACGAAAGCACGAATAGAATGGGTGATGCCGTAGAAGGGCTGGATTACCCAGATCATTGAGATCAGGCCCCCGGCGGCGCCGCAGATCGCCGCGTTCAAGGAATAGGTGAAGGCGTAGACTCGGTCGGTATTTATACCCATTACCCTGGCGGCGCGCGCATCCTGCGCGGTCGCCCGGATGGCCTGCCCCATACGGCTTTTCTTCATGAACAGGACGACGGCGACCGCCAGGAGGCACGCAATCACAAAGGACAATATCCTGATATCCTGGACCGCCACATCGCCCAGGATAATGCGGTTCTCCATACCCGATTCAGCGATCACCACCTCCGGTCCGAAGACCAGATTTAGCGCCTGCTGCATAACGATGGCCAGCCCGAACGTCGCAAGAAGCGACGTAAACAGGTCACGGTCGATCACCTTGCTGATGATCAGCCGGTACATGGCCCAGCCGAATGCGAACATGATGACCATCGCGACGGGCAGCCCCCAGAGCGGATGGATACCTAGCGTATACATATAATAGGCAATGTAGCCGCCCATGATAACGAATTCGCCCTGGCACAGATTCTTGACGTTCATCACGCCCCACACCAAGGCAAGCCCGTAGGCCGCGAGGGCAAAGATCGCGCCGACCATCAACCCGTTAAACAAAAGCTGAACGTTGAAGATCGGCGCATCTATAAGAATTTGCAAATTAAGAAGCATGGTGGCGCTTTCTTTACCCCCGATGTCTGATCGTTATTATAAAATTGCCCAAGCTGTCCGCCGACAGCGGCGCCAATGCCATCAAAAGAAATCCCGGCGCCAGAGTCGGCGCCGGGAAAATTTCAGCAGCTCAGTTGGGCGCCTTACGCGGCCAGTTCATCTTATGCGACGCATAGTTCGACGGTGCGACCACATTCAGCGTTTCATCCTGAACTTGGCGCAGCACCATCGGCTTGGCGATGTTGTTACCTTCCGGCGCGAATCTGATGTCGCCATAGAAGGTCTCCATGTCGGTCGATGAAAGCGCATCACGGACCTTATCCTTATCGAGGGAATTGGCGCGCTCGAACGCGTCCTTCCAGACCAGCACGGCCGCCGAAGCCTGCGCCGCCTGATAGGGTACGTTCTTGTAACCTTCATAGGTTGCCTTAAAGAGCTTGTCGTATGCTTCCGCCGTACCGAAATACTTGCCGCTGTAGCTCAGCGTCTCGGCCCACTGGGTCGGGCACAGTATATCGTTGGTTGTCGCGCCAAACTTGCTTATGATCTTCGCCGCTTCGCAGTGAGTCATGGCAACCATCGGCGTGTCGATCTTCATCTCGGCCAACTGACGGGCCGCCGTGGCCGCACCCTTCGAATGGCCGGAGACCACCAGCAAATCGGGCTTTAGCGCGCGCACCTTGGTCAGCGTCGTCGACATGTCGGACAGATCGCGCGGCAATTTGTCGTCGATAACGATCTGCATGCCGTACTTCTTGGCATCGTCCATGACGCCCGCGCGGACGTCCTGCGAGAACGGATCGTTCTCGAACGCCATGGCAATCCGCACGTCGGACGGCTTCTTGCCATTCTTCTCGGCGGTTTCGGCCGCCAATGCAATGGAGCTGGCGAGATACTGTTCCGACGTGGAAAGCACCGCGAAGAGATATTTGTATCCTTGGGTAAACAGAGAGCGCGACGCACCTTCCGCTTCTACCATCGGGATCTTGTATTTTTCGGTGATCGGCGCGATCGCCTTTGTCAAACCGGAGCTGTACGGGCCAAGCATATATTGGACGCCGTCCTGTTTGATCAGGCGTTCGGCGAGCTGTGCGCCACGCGCCGGTGTCGACTCATCATCGTAATAAACGATTTTAAACTTGTAGGACTTACCGTCTACCATGACGCCACCCATCTCGTTGATGCGTGAAACGGCGAGTTCGTAACCGTTCTGTGCGTGGATGCCGTTGGTCGAGTACTTGCCGGTCAGCGAAATCGCCGAGCCGAGGATAATCGTATCGCCTTCGACCTTGGCCTGGGCCGGCGCGCCGGCCAGAAGAGTCAAGGCCGTGACGCCCGCCACCGCGATAGCGCCGCGGCGCATATGTTTCAGGATATTAAGGGTCATTTTTTTCCTCACCTATTTCCTTACCCGGTAGAACCGGGCTATTTGTTGATCCCGCGAATGCGAGGGAAGCA
>JADFVY010000347.1 GCA_015222795.1 Pseudomonadota bacterium
ATGTGGCGATTGCCGGCGAGACGGCCAAGGTGACCCTGGCCGACGTCAACGCGGACGGTGTGATTAAATTGTCGGCCGGCAAGAAGCGCCACGCCCTGGTGCGCCCGGCCTGAATTCCGGTCAGTCGCGAATCCCGGGCGGCTCGGCCCCGGGTAGGTCGCCGTCCCCGGTGGGTCCCGCCTCGCTTCCAGCCCGGAACAGCTTGCGCAGGAACCCGATCTTGAAGACGCTGGCGCCGTAACCCACAACCTTGGGATCGTCCAGCGTTCCGCTGACCTTGAAATCCGCCGCCACCAGGCCGTCGCCAATAAAGAGTCCAATAAACGGTATGAAACCGAGGACTTTCTGCAGGGTGTTGGCCGGAACCACATGGCCTTTCATGGCGATGGCGTTCTTGTTGAAATCCATAAAGCCGCCTTTATAAACATAAACGCCGACCGGGCCCCAGGCTTCCATTTCGCCAAGGGTCAGCAACCCCCTGTCATAGGTAAAAGCCCCTTCAAACCCCATGAAACTGATGCCCTCGCCCGCCGCCGCCGCGGCCGGCGCTCCGATAAGGGTGATGATCTGCAGCAGCTTGATGCCGGCCGGCGCATCCTTCATGCGGAAATCCTTGATCCAGACATTGCCGTTCAGCGGGCTGTCGATCGTCTCGCGGCTGCCTTCGATTACCAGGGACCCGCCCTGCACTTCGTCCGACCAGTCCAGCGAACGCAGCGCCTGGCCGGCGTCATTGGATTCCACGAGAAGCTCATATCCCTTTTCGCCCTTGCCGTAATTGACCCGCAGGTCCGCGCCCTGGCCCAGCGTGGCGTACAGGACGACGGCTTCCCAATCGCGGCCGTCATAGGCGCCGTTGAAGGTTCCCCGGTGCATGCGCCGGCCCTCGCCGGTAATGGCCTCCTTGAAATTCGCCTTTACTTCGAACGGCTTGCCTTTATCGTTTGCGCCGCCATCCGCGGCGCCTTCGGCCTCGGCGCTGATCTTCTCGTATTCATCGGTCAGGAAGTGGCGGGCATCGACCCGGTCGCCCTCGACGTCGATCCGGTAGCCGCCATTGTCCATCAGGGTAATCTCGCCCTTGACGTCGTTACCGCGGTACCGGATATCCTCCAGCGTGACCCTGGATATATCCGACATGTCGGGCAGAAATTCGATCTTCACGGTGCCATCGGCGTCCTCGGTTTTCACATTCAAACGGTCGAGAATCAGGTTGCCTTCCTTCAGCACCCTGCCGTCGATTTCCAGACGGCCGGGCTGCCCTGGATCCTTTTGCCAGGCCGCTTCGGGAATTCTGAGCAGGACCGGGGCCAGATCCGACCTGACGACCAATGTCGGCGCGCGTTTGGCCGCCACGGTATAGGTCAGTTCGGTGGGTACGGCTCCCTTGATCCAGTACGACAGGTCGGGCAGGCCGAGGGCCATCCGCTGGGCGTCGCCCGGGATTGCCTTGACCACGAAACGGCGCTGAAACCTGGCGCCCGCTTCGAAATTCTCATTCCAGACGATATCGGCCGGAACCCCGTTGAGGCGGACATTTCCGGTAAGCTTCATGTCGGCACGGGTGAGGTCCAGGTCCAGCGCACCCTCGCTGACCGCCAGGTTGAACGGGCCATTGGGAACCGACACACCCGTCAGCTTGCCCTTGGCGCCGACATCCAGCATGTCGCCGGTTATTCCCGAGACCAGCGGCAGCTCAAAATGCAGGTCGGCGGCGACTTTCCCCCCAAGGTCGGCCGGATCGAAGCCCAGCTTGCCGCCATAGTTCAGCGGATCCTCGTCGATAACCTTCAGCGCCGTGGCGATCGGCCCCTCGGTTTTTACGTCGACAACCAGCCGGGCCTTGCCGGCCTTGTCGAGATCGAGAACCCCAACCTGCCCGCCGATCACCTTTATGTCCTTGGCCAGGCTGGCCTCCTCGGCGGCGAGATAAAAACCGTGCTGGTCGAATGTTCCAGCACCGCCGACGCCAACGACCGGGGTCATTTCCCCGAAATAGCTGATCCCGAGACCGGTATAGGCAAGCGTCCCTTCCAGCTTTTCCAGGGCAACACCCCCGTCATCGCTCAGTTTCAGGGCCAGTTCGACCGTTCCCTTATCGACGATTCCCTCATAAACATTCTCGGTCACCCATTTCCGGGAGTCCGGATGGGCGCTGACCGGCCAGAAACGATGCAGTTCGCGAATCTCGAAATTTTCCATATGGGCGGAAAAGGAGAGCCGCACGCCCGCGCCACCTTCAACCGGCTCCATCTTGGCCTCGGCATAAGCGGTTACGTCGCCCAGATCGACAATGGCCGACTCGATATGCACGGTTGAGAAATCCGCGGTGGCGCTTCCCTGTACCCGCAGCGAGCTCACATTCAGCGGCTCGCGGTAAAGATCGAGCAGTTCCAGTTTGCCGGCCGCGCCCAGCAGATCGAAATCGAAGCTCTCCAGTTCGCCCCGCACCTTCCCATTCAGGCTGACGGAACCGCTAAGCGGCATGCTGAGCGCGGTAATCGCGGCCAGCTGCGGCGGCAGGCTGGTGGCGAAGGCCGCCGGCTCGACATCACGAAAATCAAGCGCCGCGGAATAACTCAGATCGTCTTTTTTTATGCCGGCCCGTATGGTGAAGTCGGCTTCGCGATCGCCGTATTGCAGTTTCAGATTTGCGTCGCCCGAAATACCGGCCTTGCCTTTAAGCAGCACGATTTCCGCGTCAGGCGAACGGAAATAGCTGCCGGCGACACGGTCCTCAAACACGACCTGCCCGCCCAGAATGCTGATGCGCCGCAAATAGCCAAAGGAGCGCGACGGATCGGGATCCGCCAGTAATTCTTCGACAAGAAAGTCCACGACATCCCATCCGGCGGCGGGTTGAGCATGCGGAGGGCCATCCACGGGCAGGGGCTGAGATTCATCGACGGCATCAACAAAACCCAGCGCGAATTCCCCGTTTTCCTGCCTGATGACGCGGATGTTCGGGCCGATGGCGTCCAGGCTGGTGAGCGCCAGATTGCCATGGGCCAGCGCCCGCAGGGACAAACCCAGCGACAATTCAGGCACCCGGGCCAGGGTGGAGCCGTCCGGCGCCGTTACGACCACGTTGGTGGCGATAATATCCACCGCGTTACGCCAGCCGGCCCAGACGGCGGCGGTCTGGTCGATATCGACGGTGTAGCCGCGCCCTTCGGTTTTCAGCGCTTCTTCAAGATGCGGGGTCAGGAAATCCAGGGGCACCGGCCCGGCATGAAGCCGCCAGGCAACCAGCAGGCCAAGCGCGACCATTCCAGCGAGAAGACCGGCAATAATCTCGGAGACAATAAGCGATGTGCGGCGAACCACGGTTCTGTTATTCTTTCCAGCCGATCAAGAAAATACACCACCGGTATAATATATTACGCCGCTGTTGACCACGTCCAACGCAGAAGATCATGGCTCTCATAAATATCCCCATCGATCCCGGCCTGCTACCGAAACCCGCCAACC
>JADFVY010000348.1 GCA_015222795.1 Pseudomonadota bacterium
AAAGCCCCGTAGGGGCGACTGATGCTTTTCAGCCGCCCCTACGGGGCTGTTTCTCGTCTCCGCCCGACCACCCAGCGATAAAGGGCCTGTCGATTTAGTTGGCACACGGATTGCATTCTTGACGGGTCTGGTATAATGCGGCCGAGCGTGTAATAGTTTTCCTGACGTCGCAAGGAGGCGACCCGATGACTCGATGGGCGACGGCACCGATGGATCGGCGGCAAGTCACGCTGTTTTCTCCCACGCTGGATGACATGATCGCTGCTGATCATCCGGTGCGGCTGTTTGACGAGCTGCTGTCGGCGATGGATTGGTCCGCGTGGGAGCGGCATTACGTGCAGGTTCATGGGCAGCCGGCAATTCATCCGCGGGTGGTGGCGTCGGTCCTGTTGTATGGCATGTCTCAAGGCCTTCGCTCCAGCCGTCGCCTGGAGTGGTGCTGCGGCAATGCGTTGGATTTCATGTGGCTGGCCAGCGGGCGATCCATCGACCATTCGACGTTCTGCGATTTCCGCACGCGATTTACCGCCGAGATCAAGGACTTGTTTGTTCAGATCGGGCGAATCGCGATGGCCATGGGCATGGTGCGGCTCAACCAGGTGGCGTTGGACGGCACACGCGTGCTGGCCGACAGTTCGCGTCATGGCACGGCCAAGGCCGAGACGCTCACCGAACGCCTGGCGGCGCTGGATCAGCAGATAGAGCAGATGATGGCGCAGTGCGAAGCGGCGGATCGCGGCGATGACGATCTCTTTGGCCAGCGCGTCAGCCCCAACCAGTTGCCGCGAGAGTTGGCCGACCTGAAACGTCGTCAGACGCGGCTGACCAAGGCGCTGAAGGCCGCGAGAGATTCGAATTCCCGCGCGGGCAAGGTGCCCGTGGCCGATCCGGATTCAACCGTCATGCCCAACAAAGAAGGCGGTTATGCGCCGAATTACACGCCGCTGGCCGCTACAGACGCCCAGCTCGGCATGATCGTTGATACGGATGTGGTGACCGGCAACCAAGAGGGCGCGGCGACGCTGGCGACGGTAGACCGCGTGGAACAGGAACTCGGACAGAAGCCGCAGACGCTGTTGGCCGACACGGCCTTTGGCTCCGGGGAGAATCTCGCCGGTCTCCGGCAGCGTCAGGTGGAGGCCTTGATTCCATTGAATCAGCGGGCGGATTCCGCCGACAACCCCGCCCGCCGTCCCGACCCGACCGAACCGGTGGCCGGCGAGGATTGGCCCAAGTTGCCGCGTAATCCCAAGACGAAGAAGCTGGACCGCGCCGCGTTCGTGTATCGTGCCGAGGAAGACCGTTATTACTGTCCGCAGGGGCATGCGATGAAGTTCACCGGCCTGCAGAACAAGGGAACCGCCGCGGATCGCAGAATGTACCGGGTGTACCAGTGCCGGGGGTGCCCGGAGTGTCCGCTACGAAGCGAATGCTTCGGCGGCAAGGGACGGTACCGGAAGGTAAGTCATGATCGGCATGAGCCGCTTCGCGAGGCGATGGATGCGCGTTTGGCCTCGGAGGACGGCAAGCGGATGTACCGGCGTCGATCCTGGATCGCCGAGACGCCGTTTGCGGTGTTTAAGACGGTGATGAACTTCCGGCGATTCCTCCTGCGTGGGTTGGAGAAGGTCAAGACCGAGTGGCTCTGGGCCTGCACGGCCTTCAATGTTCGCAAGCTGATCCGCGCGATAGCGCGCCTGCGCGTCAAGATAGCGGCAATGGCCTGAAAACAGGTCCGGACGCCGCTGCGCGCATCGAAACCGACACATAAACGGGAGCCGAAAGCCCAGGACCACCCGTTCGACGGCAAGATGCCACAGAATCGACACCGGCCGCTCGCCACCCGCGCCCCGACGGGACTACGATTCCTTGCTGCCGCATCAACTAAATCGACAGGCCCTTTATCGCTGGGTGGTCGGGCGGAGACCGGAAACAGCCCCGTAGGGGCGGCTGAAAAGCATCAGTC
>JADFVY010000349.1 GCA_015222795.1 Pseudomonadota bacterium
ATGGGGCTGTGGTCCTCCGGTGGGCCGGCACCCGTGCCCGACGCCATCGGCGATTACGGCGACCTGCCGCGCCGGCTGTTGCGGCTGGGCCATATCGCCTTCTTCGGGCTGGCCTTCCTGAACCTGATTCTGGCCCGCCAGATTCCCTCGCTGCCGCTGGGGCGCAAAGCAATGCGCGGGGCGCTGGGCTGCATGAATTTCGGCAATGCGGCGCTGCCCACCGCGTTGATCGCCGCGGCCTTCTGGGAGCCCCTGAAATATCTCACCGCGCCGGCGGCATTCGCGGTCACGCTGGCGCTCTGCATCGCCGCCTGGGGCGGCTGGGCCGACTATGCGAAACCCGACCATGAAGAGGAGCACGAGCTATGACCGTCAAACCCACCGAAAGCGACCTGCGCCAACTGATCGCCGGCGTCGTCAATCGCGAGATCGGCCTCCTTACCCCCGAAACCAGCCTGCAGGATGCGCTTTGCATCGACAGCATCGACGTGCTGCGCCTGCTGGCCGCCGCCGAACAGCGTTATGGCATCCATATCGCCGACGAAGAGATGGTTGAATTGCGCTGCTATGGCGACCTGCTGGGCCTGTTGGGTATTCGGACCCCGGAACCCGTGTCATGAGGATCGGCCTGATTGCCATGAGCGGCGTGCGGGTGCGCACGAAAGAACTCGCCGAGCTGGGCGTTACCCTGCCGCAGTTTGTCAATCGCGGGGCGGTGGTCGCGTCGCTGCCCAGCCTGGGCCTGTTGACCGTCGCCGCCCTGACGCCCGACGATGTCGAAGTCGTCTATCGCGAAATTGACGAACTGCCCGGCGAGGGCGAGTTGGAGATGTTCGACCTGGTAGGCATATCCTCGTTCTCGGCGATGATCGACGACGCCTATGCGCTGGCCGACAGTTACCGCGCGGCCGGCGTGCCCGTGGTGCTGGGCGGGCTGCATGTTACGCTGATGCCCGACGAAGCCGCCGGCCATGCCGACGCCATCGTTACCGGCGGGGCCGAAGGCGCATGGCCTCGACTGGTGGCCGATTTCCAGGCCGGTCGCATGAAACCCCGTTATGAGGGCATGCGCCAGGATGTCTTCCGCGAGCCCTGGTACGCCAAACCGCGCTTCGACCTGCTGGCCGGGCGGCCCTATAACCGGGTGACCGTGCAAACCTCGCGCGGCTGCCCGCTGAATTGCGAATTCTGCGCCGCCAGCTTGCGCATCACCAACAGCTTTCAACAGAAGCCGGTGGAGCTGGCCATTGCCGAAATCGGCGAGGCCATCGCCCAGGTCGATAGACCGTTCCTGGAACTGGCCGACGACAACACATTCGTCAACAAGAAGTGGGGCAAGCAATTTCTGCGCGCGCTGGCGCCGATGAATGTGATGTGGTTCACCGAGACCGACATTTCGGTCGCCGACGACCCGGAATTGCTGGATATGCTGGCCGACAGCGGCTGCCGCCAGATCCTGGTCGGGCTGGAAAGCCCCGATGCGGACGGGCTGGCCGGGATGGACCCCCATGACTGGAAGCGCCGCCACGCCGACCATTACCTGGAGGCCATCGAGCGCATCCAGTCGCGCGGCATCACGGTCAACGGCTGTTTCATCCTGGGGCTCGACGGCGACACGCCGGCGACCTTCGAGAGGGTGCGCGATTTCGTGACCCGGTCGGGACTGCTGGAGGTTCAACTGACGGTGCAGACGCCCTTCCCGGGCACGCCGCTATACGAACGCCTGCGCCGCGAGGGCCAGCTGCTTTCCGACCGCTACTGGGACCGCTGCACCCTGTTCGACGTGAACTACCGGCCGAAAAACATGAGTGTCGAGGACCTGGAGACCGGCATGCGCTGGTTATTCGGCGAGATCTACAACGAGCGCGAATTCATCCGCCGCAAGCGCCGCTATATGGACATCCTGCACGAAAACGGCACGGCCGAAAGGTTGGCGACGGCTTGTTGATCGCCCACGGCGAGGGCTCTCCCGCGCTCTTGCCACTAGCGGGGCCGGTCCCGCGCATTTTACGTTTCTGTGATTGGCCTCGATCTTGCCCGGATGCTAGAATGCTATCATCAACGTTGGGTGGCGTTATGGAAATTCAGAAATTCAAGGACTCCCTCGTCCGGGCCGAACCGCCGGCCGATTTGCCGCCGCCGCTTTGCGCGTTGTGGCATCAGGCAAAGGGCAACTGGGACAAGGCGCATGGCCTGGTTCAGGACGAACGGAACGAGGCCGCGGCCTGGGTGCATGCCTTTTTGCATCGGGTAGAGGGCGACCCCGCGAATGCCGCCTACTGGTATGACGTGGCCGGTCGCGCGCCCTGCGCGAACTCGCTGTCGTCCGAATGGCGCGACATCACTTGCCGACTGCTGGAGACGCAGGCCGAACCGGCCCTTGAGATGGATCATTGAATAACAGGCCGGCCCGGCGCATTCTGCCGGGCCATGAGCGAAAAGAGCCATCCGGCGCTTAACCGCCGCCTCAATTTACCGCTGCTGGTCTTCTACGGGCTGGGCACCACCATCGGCGCCGGCATCTTCGTGCTGGTCGGCAGGGTGGCCGGGCGCGCGGGCATGGCGGCGCCGGTATCCTTCCTGGTCGCCTCCCTGCTGGCCGCCTTCACCGCCTTCAGTTTCGCCGAACTGGTGGCGCGCTATCCGCGCAGCGCCGGCGAGGCGATCTATGTGCGCGAGGGATTCGGCTCGCGCCGGCTGGCGCTGGTCGTCGGGCTGATGGTGGCGCTGTCGGGGGTGGTGTCGTCGGCCACTATCATCAACGGCTCGGTCGGCTATCTGCATGAATTCGTGGCCCTGCCCCAGGCGTTGGGCGTGGTCCTGATACTGGCCCTGCTGACCGCTCTGGCGCTGTGGGGAATCGGCGAATCGGTGACCGCGGCCGCCATTTTCACGGTGCTGGAAATCGGCGGATTGCTGCTGGTCGTCTGGGCGGCGAAGGGCAGCCTGGCCGACCTGCCAACGCGCGGGGCCGAGCTGATTCCGCCCTTCGAGAGCCTCGCCTGGATCGGCGTCACGTCGGGGGCGATGCTGGCCTTTTACGCCTTCCTGGGATTCGAGGATCTGGTCAATGTGGTCGAGGAATCCAAAGACGTCACCCATACCATGCCGGCGGCGATCCTGCTGACCCTGGCCGTCACCATCGTGCTCTATCTGCTGGTGGCGACAGTTTCCGTGCTGACCGTGCCGCCGGCCGAACTGGCGCAGAGTGGCGCGCCACTGGCCTATGTCTATGAACGCGCCACTGGCGGCCCGTCCCGGCTGATCAGCGGTATAGCGGTCTTCGCGGTGCTGAACGGCGCGCTGATCCAGATGATCATGGCCTCGCGAGTGATTTATGGTTTGGCCGACCAGCATGAACTCCCCGGCGGCCTGGCCTGGGTCCACCCGCGCACCCGGACGCCGATGGTGGCGACCGGGCTGGTGACCGGCATTATCCTGATCCTGGCCCTCGGTTTCCCGCTGGAGTATCTGGCCGAGACCACATCGGTGATCGTGCTGGCCGTCTTTGCGATGGTCAATCTGGCGCTGGTGATGATCAAACGCCGCGGCACGCCGGCGCCCGAGGGCGTGCGGACCTATCCCGTCTGGATCCCCGCCATCGGCTTCGTCGCCAGCACCGCCTTCCTGGCCCTGCGCTTCCTGTGGGGCTAAGGGAACCACGGAAACACCAAGAAACCAGGCTATCGTCGATCAGAGCAACCCCCGGCAACGCCCTGCAGCGCGTAGCGCTCAAAGTGTAAGGGGATATGGGGATGAAGGGCGATGAGGGGAGAAGCCGCGATATCGAAAGAACTCCCCTCCATCCCCCCTCTTATTCCCATATCCCCTGATCCTCGGATCCTCGCGTCTTTCGCGGCTCTTCCGGGGATGAGAAGACATTTCTCCGTGCCTCCGTGGTCTCGTTCCTCTTGCCGGGGAAGCGTGCCGCGCCTAGCTTGTGTTTCATGTGAATGGCGGGAGCGGGAATGGCATGAAGGCGAGACTGGATGCATTGCGGGCCGAGATGGCGCGCCAGGGGCTGGACGGGTTCATCGTGCCCCATGCGGACGAGTTCCAGAACGAGTATCTGCCGCCCAGCGCGGAACGGCTGGCCTGGATCACCGGCTTTACCGGTTCGGCCGGAGCCGCGGTTATCCTGGGGGACAAGGCGGCGGCCTTCACCGACGGGCGCTATACCATCCAGATCCGCGAGCAGGTCGATGGCGCGCTGTTCGACATCCGCCATATCAGTGACGAACCGCCGAAAGACTGGGTCGCCGAACATCTGGGCCAGGGCGGCAAGCTGGGCTACGACCCATGGCTCCATAGCGAACGCGCGCTGGATGTGTGGCGCAAGGCGGCGGAGAAGGCCGGCGGTGAGATCGTTGCGGTCGAGCATAACCCGCTGGACGCCGCATGGGCCGATCGCCCGCCCGCGCCCGCCGCCCGAATCGCACCCCATGGCGAGGAATTCGCCGGCGAGTCCTCGGCATCGAAACGCGAGCGGGTGGCGAAATCCCTGACCGGAGCCGGGGCCGACAGCGCCGTCATTACCGCGCCCGATTCCATCGCATGGCTGTTGAACATCCGCGGCGGCGACGTGGCGCATAGCCCGCTGCCGCTGTCCTTCGCCATCCTGTACGCGACCGGCCGCGTCGAATGGTTCGTCGATCCGGCCAAGGTAGGCCCGGACCTGGCCGGCCATCTCGGCGACGAGATTACGGTGCGCAATGCGGACGAGTTCGAGCCGGCGATCTGGGCGCTGGGCAACAACCGGGTGCTGGTCGACCCGGCGGGCACGGCGGCGCTGGTGTTCGAGCGGCTGGGCAAGGCGGGCGCGCAAGTCGTACGTGCCGACGACCCCTGCCAACTGCCCAAGGCCTGCAAGAACACGGTCGAGATCGAGGGCATGCGTAACGCCCATCGCCGTGACGGGGCGGCGTTGACCCGCTTCCTCGGCTGGCTGGCGGCGCAAGCCCCGAAGGGCGGCGTCGGCGAGATCGCGGCGGCGGACAAACTGCAGGCCCTGCGTTTCGAGGGCGAGCACATCACCGACCTGTCTTTCCGCACCATATCCGGTTCCGGCCCGAACGGCGCCATCGTGCATTATTCGGTGACGCCGGAAAGCGACCGCATGCTCGGGACCGGCGAGCTGTACCTGGTCGATTCCGGCGGGCAATATCGCGACGGCACGACGGACGTGACACGTACGATCGCCATCGGCGAACCGACGGCGGAGATGCGCGACCGCTTCACCCGCGTGCTCAAGGGCCACATCGCTATCGCCACCGCGCGCTTCCCCGAAGGCACCACCGGCTCGCATCTCGACATCCTGGCGCGCCAGACGCTGTGGCAGGCGGGGCTGGATTACGACCACGGCACCGGCCATGGCGTCGGCAGTTATCTGGGCGTTCATGAAGGCCCGCAGCGGATTTCAAAGATTCCCAACAAGGTGGCGCTGAAGCCCGGCATGATAATCTCCAACGAGCCCGGTTACTACAAGACGGGCGCGTACGGCATCCGCATCGAAAACCTGGTCTGCGTCACCGCGCTGGAAATGGAGGGCGCGGAAAAACCGATGC
>JADFVY010000350.1 GCA_015222795.1 Pseudomonadota bacterium
GAAAAGCGCTGCCCCGCACCAGCAGGCGCAGTGGCGGCGTGCCCGGCGCGGTATCGCTCGCGACGGCGAATGCGCGCGCCGCCAGCGGCGCCGTGGCTCTGTCGTCGCGATGGATAGCCGCCTGCTCCCAGCCGCGTGACAGATGGGCAAGCGCCCCTTCCCTGCCCTCGGGTTCAGTGAACGCCAGGCCGCAGACGCCCCGTTCGGTCGTCATCAGCAGACATTCGCCAAAGGGGCTGTCGTGAAAACCGTATCGCACCGACATCCCCTCGCCGCGCGCCTTGTATTCGCCGGGGGTCACCGCTTCGAGGTTAACGAACAAATCATGCAGCCTCCCCGGACCCGACAGCCCGGCCTCGAAGGCCGCGTCCAGAACGCTGGCAGATTCGTCCAGCCGCCGCTTCGCCGCCTCCAGCGACAAATGCTGAAGGAATTTCTTCGGGCTGACCCCGGCCCAGGCCGAGAACATGCGTTGGAAATGATGCTCGCCCAGCCCGGCCTCCGCCGCCAACTCCCCTAGCGAGGGTTGTTCGGGAAAACGTGCGGCCAATCGCTCCAGCGCCCGCTGAATTCGGTGGTAGTCCGAACCGGTCGATGCCGGCCTGTCGATCATTTGCTGTTCCATGGCGGCAGTATGTGACGGTTTCAATTCCTGAACCACCCGATTCTTGCGGTAATCACCCCACCAGATCGGCCAGCGTACGGCTGTAGCATACGATTCTGGGATCGGTCCCTGCCGCGCAGGCCACCCTTTCGAACCCCAGCTTTTCATACATCCCGACGGCGGTTTCCATGCGGTCGGGGATGGTTTCCAGCCTGATCGACGCATAACCCGCCTCGCCCGCCATGCCCATGGCCAGCCAGGCGAGGTTGCGCCCGATCTTCATCTCGCGAAAATCGGGGCGCACATAGAGGCGTTTCAATTCCACCATGCCCGGCAGGAAACGACAGGTCGCCACGCATCCCGCCGGCTCGCCCCCCACGCGGCATAACAGCAACTCACCCCCGGGCGGTGCGTAGGGACCCGGCAATTCCGCCATTTCCTTGTCGAATCCCTCGAAACAGAGCTCGAACCCCATGAATTCCGCGTATTCGCGAAACAGGCCGCGGACAGCCTCGATATCCTCGGTCGTCTCGACCGGGGCTACGGTTATGTCGATCAGTTTTTCCATGATTCTCCCTGAGAGCCTGGCACGGTAACGGGATGTTAAACCCGACCCCTCACAATTATCAGGCTTCGCCATGCGGTGGAAGCGTCGAAAAGTCTGGGATCGAGGAGAAATGACCATGAACGATTGTTTCGGATGGGGCGCCGTCGCCTCGATGGCGAAGGCATGCGGCCGGACGCTGGGTGTCCTGTTGCTGGGGATCGCGACGCTGGCTATCGCCGGCTGCATGGAGATCGAGACTGTCGTGCGGGTCAAGCCCGACGGCAGCGGCACGATCACCGAGCGCCTGGTGATGAGCAACGAAATCGTCGATATGATGAAGGAAATGGCGCCCGAGGGGCAACCGGCCGAGTTATACAATGAACAGGAATTGCGCGACGCCGCCCCCGGTTATGGCGAGGGCGTGACTTTTGTCTCGGTCAAGGACGTGGAGACCGAATTCGGCAAGGGCCACGAGACCAGCTATGCCTTTACCGACGTCAACAAGATCCGCGTCGGCCAGGACCCCGGCGAGAAAATGCCCGGTGCCGAGCCGGTGGAAGGCGAGGACGACGCAGGAGATTTCACCACATTCACCATGCAGCCCGGCAGCCCGGGCGAACTTGTAATTCACTGGCCGGTTGATGAAGCGAAATCCAAATCCATGGAGACCGCGGAGACAGCGACAACGAATGAAACCCCCGTGGAACAATCCGCGGAGGAACAGGAAGCGGCGATGGAAATGATGAAGATGGCCTTCAAGGACATGCGCATGTCGATGCATGTGGAAGTCGCGGGCTCGGTCGTCGACAGCAACGCCACTCATCTGAATGGCAGCCGCGTGACCCTGGTCGAAATTGCCTTCGCCGATTTCCTGGACAGCGAGAAAGCCATGACGGCAATGGCCTCGAACAGCGATCAGACCGTCGCCGACATGAAGGAAATGATGGCGCTGGTCCCGGGCCTGAAAATGGAAATCGAGCCCGAGGTTACAGTCCGGTTTGAGTAAACGGTAGCGCCAACCCTATTCGTCCCGCCGGGTCTGCACCGTCAGCATATCCGGCTCGATGGCGCCCTTGACCGCGACGAAACCCTCATTGTGGTATTTTTCGATTTCGGCGGCTGTCAGAACGGACATTGGTCACCTCACCCCGCGCGGCGAATTCCGTAGCAAGTCTCGAATTTCTCGAACCCCGTATGCAGATAATAATCCTCGACACCCGGGGCCGACAGCAACAGGAAAGTCGCGCCATCCCCGGCGGCCTCGCGGCTTCGGCGAACCAGTTCCCGCCCGATTCCAAGGCCATGCTGTTTACGGTCAACCGCCAGGTCCGAGCAGTAGCAACAATAGGCATAGTCGGTGATGCAGCGTGACACACCGATCAGCCGCCCGTCCCCGTCTCGCGCGGTGACGATCAGGTTGCTGTTTTCCAGCATGGTGGCGACCCGTTCACGCTCATCCACGGGACGGCGCGCGGCCAGACCCGAACGCATCAGCACATCGATGAATTCGTCCGCCGGGAGGTCGTTTTCTATGTTCCACCTTATCGTCATCGAATCACCCTCCGGCCACGGCGGCTTCCTCCAGCGTAAACAGCGGCTCTCCCGCCAGTGCTTTTTGTAGCACATCGCGCGGCAGATTGGCCCCGGTCAGCAGCAAGACCACCCGCTTGCCGCGGATCGCGTCGCGCCGCTGCCAGGCACCGGCCAGGGCCGCCGCGCCGGCCGGCTCCACCAGCACATGGGCGCATTCCGCTATGGTGCGGATCGCGGCCAGCATGGCATCGTCGGAGACCGTCATCGCATCGTCACCCAGGGCGATCAGCCCTTGCAGCGCGCGTTCCGCCGGGATGCGGCAGGCCAGCCCGTCGGCCACGGTATCGATCGCCGCCTGGACCGATTTGCGCGCGTGGAAGCTTTCCACCATCGCCGGCGCGCCCTTGGCCTGAACCGCGACACATTTGCAATCCGGCTGCAGCGCCTTGACCGCCGCCGCCGCGCCGGTGAACAAAGTCGCCGCGCCCATCGGCACAAAGAACCAGTCGATATTGTCCAGCTTGCGCGCGCATTCCAGACCGGTCGTGCCGGCGCCCTCCATCATGTCCAGGCTCTCGCCGTCATCGATGAATTCCATGTCGTTCTCAACCGCGAAATTGCGCGCGGCTTCCTTGGCGGCGTCGATGTCGATACCAACCTCATGCAGGGTGGCGCCGAAGGCGCGGATCATCGCGCGCTTCACCGGGTTGTTTACCTCGGGCAGGAAGATATGCGACGGCACGTTCAGCATCCGCGCGCCATAGGCCACGCCCTGTCCATGGTTGCCCGTCGATGAGGTTACCGCGCCACGCAGGTCCTTGGCGCGCAGCAGATGTGTCAGCGCGCCGCGCAGCTTGAAACTGGCAATCGGGGTGACGGTCTCGTTCTTGATCCAGACATCGGCCTCCAGCGCCCGCGACAGCAACTCGCAGCGCACCAGCGGAGTGTCATCCATATAGGGCGCCAGCTGTTCATGCGCCCGTTCAATCCCGGCCAAACTTGGTAGTTCGAGTTTGTCTTGTGTTGCGGTATCCATGCCCATCGTCTCCCTAGTTCAAAGTAGCCATACTTACAGAATTCAGCCGCGCCGCGCCATGGCGACACCAATCAAAATCACCGCGCCCGACAACAAGAATGCCGGTGTCATGGTTTCGGCGAACAGGACTACGGCAAGCAACAGCGTGACGGCCGGCTGGAGGAACTGTAATGTCGATATTCGCGCAACGCCACCGCCGGCAAGGGCCCAGTACCAGGCGACATAGGCCAGCAACGAGGAAAACAGCACCAACCAACCGATCGCCGTCCAGGCCGTCAACCCGGCGTCGGGCCAGCCACCGATCGCGAACTGCGCCACCACGATGGGGACCGCCACCGCGCAGCCCAGCAGCGCCCCCCAGGCGGTAACGCTCCAGGTACCAATACTCGGCGACAGTCGGCTGCCGGCCACATAACCGCCCGCGACCGCGAAACAGGCCGCCAGCGCCAGCAAATCGCCATACAGCGTCGCCTCGCCGCTGCCCTGGCCGCGCAACAGGATCAGCGCCGCCGCGCCGGCCGACGCAACGGCAACGCCACCCCACCACCAGCGGCCCGGCCGGCGGCGTTCAACTACAGCGCCAACCACCCCGGTCAGGACTGGCGCCAGGGCCAGCACCAACGCCGCATGGGCGGTCGAGGTATGGGCCAGCGCCAGACTGAACAGCAGCGGAAAGCCGATAAAGCCGGAAGCCGTCGATATCAGCAACAGCCGCCACCCTGCCCTGTCACGAGGCAGCGGCAGGCGAAGCAGCAACAGCGCGGGGGCAACCGCCAGTCCCGCCAGCGCCGTCCGCAACATGCCGACGGCCAATGGATCGACCTCGGCGACTGCATATTTCGTGGCGGCCGGCGTCGCTCCCCAGATCACAATGGCCAGTACGCCGGCGGCCCAGGGGCCAAAAACGGTGACCGGCCGTATGCTCAAGCTTCGATCAGTTCAGCGCGCGGTGTGGTGCCGGTAAGATCGAGCGTGCCACTGCCGCGAAGCGCTGCCCGGCCGGCAATCGCGACGCGGTCACCCCGCTGCGCGCAGAACAGCTCTCCGCCACGGGCCGAGGCCTGAACGGCAAGGAGTTCAGACTTGCCCAGTCGCGCCGACCAGTAGGGAACCAGCGTCGTATGGGCGCTGCCTGTAACCGGGTCTTCGTCGATGCCCGCGCGGGGCGCGAAACATCGCGACATGAAATCCACTTTGTTGCCTGGCGCCGTGGCGATAATCATGCGGTCTTCCAGCGCCGAAAGCGCCGCCATGTCGGGCGCCAGGCCGCGAACTGTATCCTCGCTGTCGAACACCGCCATGCAGGTGGCGCCCGGAATGCGCAAAATATCGGTCGGCGTGGCGCCAAGCGCGGCCGAGACGCCGTCCAACCTGTCCTGGGCAGCCGGGCGGGCGGGGAAATCCAGTTCCAGAAGGTCGCCACGGCGGGTCACGGTAAGGGTACCGGCCTTCAATGTGTGAAACCGCACAGCCGACGCGCCGGGGTCCAGATGCGTGAAGAATACCGCCGCCGAAGCCAGCGTGGCATGTCCACAAAGATCTACCTCTGTCGCCGGGGTAAACCAGCGCAGCAGGTAGCCATCGTCTTGCGGTGCGAAAAATGCCGTTTCGGACAGCGCCATTTCCCGCGCCACCGACTGCATTACATCGTCAGCCAGCCAGTCGCCACGTGGGCAGACGGCGGCCGGATTGCCGGCCAGGCCTTCGCCCACGAAAGCGTCGGCGACAAAAATTCTGTTGTTTTCACCGATACTCATCGTTCTCTCCCTATCACCATTCGTTCAGGCACGCCAGAAAGGCTTGCCAGCCTCTTCGGCGGCTACTTGCCGGTCAATTCCGATATCGCGCAGCTGGCTTTCATTCAGCCGTAACAATTGACGCCGGCTTCGCGCACGGTGACGCCATAACCGAATTTGAGACGCTAAATCACCAAATGACGATCCCCGGACGGGGAAACTTTTCTCGATCCTTTGCACCCAGGCCATTTTACTCTCCTTTAAAATCAACCGCCGCTTGACAGGAATGGCGGCATATTGTATCGATACAATACATCGCCGTCCTCCGCCAATCTGCTGAGACAAACATGATTGTTCATAGGTACAATAGAGTCAATGAATAGATTGTCACCATGACAATATGGACGCCTGACATTACCGGCTATAACGGTCCAAAATACCGGGCTCTGGCGGAAGCGATCGGCAAGGCCGTGGACTCGGGTGAATTGCCGGAAGGCGCCCGGCTGCCGACTCACCGCGACCTTGCATGGAAACTGGGCGTCACCGTGGGCACGATCACCCGCGCCTATGCGCTGGCACAGGCCCAGGGGCGCATCGCGGGCGAAGTTGGCCGGGGCACCTATGTCCTGTCGGAACAGCAGCGATCGGCCATGCCACGCGACACGGCCTTCGACTTTCCCATGGCGGCCTTCGACAGGTACGGCGTGGAACCGGGAAAGTCATCCGGCCCGATCGCAATGAATCAAAATTTCCCGGCCGACCCCTGGGTAAACGAGCTTCTGGCGCAAGCAATGCAGCGCCTGGCCACGCCCGAACGCCTGAACGCCATCGAGGGCTATTTGCCGTCGAACGGGCTGCGACGGCATCGAATCGCCGCGCAATCCTGGTTACGGCAGTTCGGCATCGAACGCAGTGAGGATTCCATCCTGATCGTCAATGGCTGCCAACACGGGCTGAGCATCGCCTTCATGGCGCTTGCCAAGCCCGGCGATACGGTTCTGCTTGAATCATTGACCTGGCCCGGTGCGCGCCAGTTGGCGGAAATGCTGGGGCTGAAGGTCGCGTCGGTGATGATCGACGACCAGGGGATAGTCCCCGACGCCTTCGAGGCCGCCTGCCGCCAAGCCAGTCCCCGGTTACTCTACACAGTGCCCACCCTGCATAATCCGACCACATCCATTTTACCCGAAGAACGAAGGCGCGCTATCGCCGAGATCGCCAAGCGTCATGGCGTATACATTGTCGAAGACGATGTCTTCGGCTATGTGGTGGAGGATTCACCCCCACCGATCAGTAACTTCGCGCCGGAACTGGGCCTTTATATAACCAGCCTGTCAAAACCGGTGGCGCCAATACTGCGGACCGGCTTTATCGCGGCGCCGGAAGCCCTGGTGCCGGTGCTGGCGGGAGCGATCCGCGCCACGGCGCTGATGCCATCGCCGCTGAATACGGAACTGACAACCGACCTGATCCTGTCGGGCGCGGCCGGGGCGGCGGCCGAACGCCAGCGGCGCGAAGCGGGCACGCGTCAGATAATGACGACCGACATACTCGGGCAAGTTCCCAGGCTGGCCCACCCCAACGGCACCCATACCTGGTTGAGGCTTCCGCCATTATGGACGGGAACGGCATTCGCGGCCGAAGCACTGGCGCGCGGCGTCGCGGTCACGCCAGGCACTGCATTTGTTGCCGGCGAAATCGGTTCGGCCGAACAAGCCGTGCGGATCTGTATAAGCGCCGAGCAGGACCGCGAGCGAATTCGCCAGGGTTTGGAAATCCTTGCCGGACTGCTGAAATCATCTCCACCAGCCGCCGACCCGATCGTCTAGGGCCTGTGGACATTTACCTTGCGG
Source organism: Pseudomonadota bacterium (assembly GCA_015222795.1). Lineage (GTDB taxonomy): Bacteria > Pseudomonadota > Alphaproteobacteria > UBA8366 > JADFVY01 > JADFVY01. The sequence continues at coordinate 7,310 of JADFVY010000350.1, forward strand.
CGATGATGGCCGCGACGAGATTCAGGTTGGCGGCATAACTTGTGTCTGTCTTGTC
>JADFVY010000039.1 GCA_015222795.1 Pseudomonadota bacterium
ATCTATCGGCACCCTCCCGATGTACCCAAAACCCGACGATGGGCGAGGAATGGCGTAAGGGTTGGCATCCCGAAATCATCTCGGAAAAAACATCCGATTCACATGTTCTTGTCGTCGGTGCTGGCCCCGCGGGACTGGAATCCGCAAGGGCGCTGGGACAGAGGGGGTATCGGGTAACTCTCGCCGAAGCCAGCCGCGAACTGGGCGGTCGTGTTTCCCGTGAAAGCCGCTTGCCGGGATTATCCGAATGGGCGCGTGTCCGCGACTACCGCACAGGCCAAATTCAGAACATGAGCAATGTTGAGGTGTATCTGGAAAGTGATCTGACCGCCGAACAGGTAAGAGAGATCAGCGCGGACCATGTAGCCATCGCCACGGGCGCCCGATGGCGGAACGATGGCTTCGGACGGGCGATCCGCTCACCGATACCAGGTGCGGAATCTGTTCGCATTCTGACGCCTGACGACATTATCAATGGCGAATACCCTGATGGTCCCGTGGTTATCTATGACGACGATCATTATTATATGGGCAGCGTTATAGCTGAATTAATGGCCGCAAAAGGTCTCCCTGTAACATTTGCAACAAGTAATCCGCGTATTGCGAGCTGGACAGAGTACACCCTGGAACAGGGGCATATTGAAAACCGATTGATCAATGCAGGCGTGAAAATCCTGCCCCGTCACCAGTTGAGCGCACTTGAAGAAAATAAAATACACTTATTTGATACCCTGAACCGAGAGACTGTGGTTCTGGAAGGCAGTGTTATTAGCGTGACGGCGCGATTGCCCCGTGATGAGCTTTATTCCGAGTTGATGGCCGATCCAGAATCTCTTGTGGCCTCGGGAATCAAGACCGTACGCCGGATTGGGGACTGCTTTGGACCGGCAACCATCGCGGCGGCGATCTATGAGGGCCATCGATATGCCCGGGAAATGGACTCAGAAATTGACCCGGATGGAGTACCGTTCAAATTGGTAAGCTACGAACTTGATTTGGAAAAATAATCTGGATGTATTGACAGCTAATGACCGCTTTGGGTCAGGAGCAGTTGTGGCGATGACCACTCGCCAAGATCTGCCGTTGGGCGGAAAGCAGACATGCTTCGCTAATATGCGGACGTTCCGGCCGTTGTTTCGGCGGGAATTCAAACTGAGACAGTACCACCCTTCCCCTGCCAGGGCTCGTCATGTATAGCAGCGCGGCCATGAAGACTGCCGATTTCGATTTCGAGCTGCCGAGCGAATCTATCGCCGAACGTCCCGTCAGTCCACGAGACGCCGCAAGGCTGTTGGCGGTCGACGAGACCCTTCGCGATCTGCATATGCGCGACCTGCCCGGCCTGCTGGAACCCGGCGACGTGCTGGTGTTCAACGACACCCGCGTGCTGCCGGCGCGGCTGCGGGGGCGGCGCGGGGAGGCAAAGATCGAAGTGACCCTGCATAAGCAGGAGGCCGTGAATGCCTGGCTCGCATTCGCGCGGCCGGCCCGGCGGCTGCGGCCCGGCGACATTGTCACCTTCGCCGATGACTTCTCGGCCGAGGTCGCGCGGAAGGGCGAGGGCGGTGAGGTGCTGCTGCGCTTCAATGTCGGCGGGGCAGACCTGATCGCCGCGTTGCAATGTCATGGCGAGATGCCGCTGCCCCCATACATAAAGCGCGAGGCCGGCGCCGATGAGCGCGACAAGGCCGACTACCAGACCATGTTCGCCGAGATCGAGGGCGCCGTCGCCGCACCGACCGCCGGGCTGCATTTTACGCCGGGCCTGATGCGGGCGATAAGGGATCGCGGCGTCACGCCCGTGCCGCTGACCCTGCATGTGGGGGCGGGCACCTTCCTGCCGGTGAAGGTGGATGATCTCGCCGATCATCAAATGCATGCCGAATATGGCGAGGTTACGGAAGAGACCGCGCGCATCGTCAACCAGGCCCGCGCCGCCGGCGGGCGGGTGGTGGCGATCGGCACCACGGTATTGCGGCTGCTGGAAAGCGCGGCGGACGAGGACGGGACCCTGCATCCCTTTGCCGCCGACACCGACATTTTCATCACGCCGGGCTATCGCTTTCGTATCGTCGATCTGCTGATGACCAATTTCCACTTGCCGAAATCGACGCTCTTCATGCTGGTTTGCGCCTTTGCCGGGGTGGCGCGGATGAAGGCGGCCTATGCCCACGCGATTCATGACGGCTACCGCTTCTATTCCTATGGCGATGGCTCCCTGCTAAAGAGGACGCTATGACGGGCGCATTCAAATTCGAACATCTGGGGTCCGACGGGCGGGCACGGCGTGGCCGTATCCATACCGCGCACGGAACCATGGAGACGCCGGCCTTCATGCCGGTCGGCACCGCCGGCACGGTGAAGGCGATGACGGCCGATGCGGTGCGCTCCACCGGGGCCGAGATCGTGCTGGGCAACACCTACCATCTGATGCTGCGCCCCTCCGCCGAACGAGTGGCGCAGTTTGGGGGCTTGCATAAATTCATGGATTGGCCCGGGCCCATCCTGACAGATTCCGGCGGTTTCCAGGTCATGTCGCTGTCGAAACTGCGCAAGATGGATGAGGAAGGCGTGATCTTCAGTTCTCATGTGGACGGCCGCAAGATCAAGCTGACGCCGGAACGGTCGATGGAAATCCAGGATATGCTGGACGCCGATATCACCATGTGTTTCGACGAGTGCACGCCGTACCCGGCCACCCATGAACAGGCGGCCGAGTCCATGCGGCTATCGATGCGCTGGGCGGCGCGCTGCCGGGCGGCCTTCCGCGAGCGCCTCGGCTATGGTCTGTTCGGCATCGTCCAGGGCAGTACCTTCGAGGATCTGCGGCGGGAATCGGTCGATGCGCTGACCGGTATCGGCTTTGACGGTTACGCGATCGGCGGGCTGGCGGTGGGCGAGGGGCAGGAAGAGATGTTCCGCGCGCTGGATTTCACCGGCCCGATGCTGCCCGACGACCGGCCGCGTTATCTGATGGGCGTCGGGCGGCCGCTGGATATCGTCGGCTCGGTGTTGCGCGGGGTCGATATGTTCGACTGCGTGATGCCGACACGTTCGGGCCGCACCGGCCAGGGCTTCACGCGCCATGGCGTGATGAACATCCGCAATGCCCGCCACACCCATGACGACCGCCCGCTGGACGAGGCCTGCGAATGCCCCGCCTGCCGCAAGCACAGCCGGGGTTATCTGCATCATTTGTTCAAGGCGAACGAGATGCTGGGGTCGATGCTGCTGACATGGCATAATCTGCATTACTATCAGGATCTGATGGTAGGCCTGCGGGCGGCCATTGAGGCCGGCGAGTTGGAAAGCCACGCGGCGACGCTGGAGGCCGCGATGGCGGATGGCGATATCCCGGCCATGTCGGACCCGCTGACAGGAGACAAATGATGAGCGACGACATCTATTCGGGGCTGACCCAGCTTGGCGGCAAGGCGGAAATGCCGGCCTCGCCCGAGGAAGCGGTGCTGGAGCGCGTGCCCAATCCGCAGAAGGGCGAGCGCTATATCGTGCGCTTCACCGCGCCGGAATTCACCTCGCTCTGCCCGATTACCGGCCAGCCGGATTTCGCCCATCTGATGATCGATTACGTGCCGGGCGACTGGCTGGTGGAGAGCAAGTCGCTGAAGCTCTATCTGGGCAGTTTCCGCAATCACGGCGCCTTCCACGAGGATTGCACGGTGGCCATCGCCAAGCGCCTGCGCGACCTGCTGGAACCGGTCTGGATCCGCATCGGCGGCTACTGGTATCCGCGCGGCGGCATTCCCATCGACGTATTCTGGCAGTCTGGCGCGCCGCCGGACGGTGTCTGGATTCCGGATCAGGGGGTACCGCCTTATCGCGGGCGCGGCTGACATAAAAGACCCGCGCGACGCCATCCGTGCGAAGGCGCTGGAAGTCGGCTTCGACGCGGTCGGCTTCGCGCCGGCCGAACTTGGCAGCGAGGTCGCCGATAATCTGCGCAAATTCATGGCCCGCGGCTATCACGGCGATATGGGCTGGATGCCGGAGAAGGCCGACCGCCGCATCGGCCCCACCGCATTATGGCCCGAGGCGAAGAGTGTAGTCGCGCTTGGCATGAATTACACGCCGGCCGAGGACCCGCTGACACTGGCGGACAGGCCGGATCGCGGCGTCATATCGGTCTATGCCCGCAACCGCGACTATCACGACACCGTCAAGAAACGCCTGAAGGCGCTGGGGCGCTGGATCGTCGCGAGCCAGGGTTGCGAGATCAAGGTCTTCGTCGATACCGCGCCGGTGATGGAAAAGCCGCTGGCCGCGCTGGGCGGCATCGGCTGGCAGGGCAAACATACCAACCTGGTCTCGCGCGAACATGGCTCCTGGCTGTTCCTGGGCGAAATCTACACGACCCTGGAGATCGATCCGGACGCGGCCGAGGAAGACCATTGCGGCAGTTGTCGAGACTGCCTGGACGCCTGCCCCACGAACGCCTTCCCGGCGCCGAGGCAGATCGACGCGCGGCGCTGTATCTCGTATCTCACCATCGAACATAAAGGCCCGATCCCAGAAGAGCTGCGGCCCCTGATGGGCAACCGCATCTATGGCTGCGACGACTGCCTCGCCGTTTGCCCCTGGAACAAATTCGCGAAGGCCACCACCGAGCCCGCCTTCCTGCCGCGCGCCGAACTAACCGCCCCGCGCCTGGCCAACCTCGCCCAACTGGACGACGCGGGGTTTCGCGAGCTCTTCACCGCCTCCCCCATAAAACGCATCGGTAGCACCCGTTTCACCCGCAACGTCCTGATCGCCCTGGGCAACAGCGGCGACCCGGCGCAAATCCCGGTGGTCGAGGCGTTGCTGGCGGATGACGATCCGGTGGTGCGCGACGCTGCGGCCTGGGCGGCGGGGCGGTTGAAATAATCTATCCCTCCGGCGCCTGGGTCGCGAAGGCGATGCGGCGGATGCCGGCCTGTTTCAGGCGGGACAGCAGCTTGACCACTTCGCCATAGGCGATGCCGGCGTCGCTGCCCAGGCGCAATACCGCCTCGGGGCGTTCGGCGATCAGGGCGGCGAGCAGCGGCTCCAGCATCTCCGGCGCGATTGGATCTCCGTCCAGTTCCAGCGCGCCGTCGCGGGCCAGCACCAGGCTGACGACGTCCGGCTCGGTTGCCGCCGGGGCCGCGGCGCGGGGCAGATCGACGCGCAACGCCTGGGCCATCAGTGGGGCGGCGACGATGAAGATCACCAGCAGTACCAGCATCACGTCGACCAGTGGGGTGACGTTGATTTCCGACAGCGGCTGGTCCGGGTCGCCGTTATTTACGCCGATCGCCATGCTACGTCTCCTCTCGCAATGTCAGGGTGACGATGGCCAGCGCGTTGCCCTCGATTACCGCGCTGAGCCGCCGCAGGGCGCGCAGTAACAGGTTGTAGCCGATCACCGCCGGTACCGCGACGAACAGCCCGGCGGCGGTGGCCACCAGCGCCTCCGACACCGGTCCGGCCACCATGTCCATCGACAGCGGCCCGCCGCCTCCCAGCCCCTGCAGCGCATGCATAATGCCCCAGACGGTGCCGAACAGCCCGATGAAGGGCGCGGAATTGCCGATGGTCGCCAGCAGGGTGAGGCCGCCCTCGAGATCGACGCGGCCTTCGCGCACGGCCTGGGCGATCCGGGCCTCCAGCCCCGCGCGGTCCGCCGGTCCATCGCTGTTTCCCGCATAGCCGCGCGCTTCGTTCAACAGGCGGCGGGAAGGCGGATCGCCGCGAATCCCGATATCCGCCTCGCCCTTCCCCAGCTTGCCGGAAATGAGGCGCTCCGTGCGGCGCAGGGAATGAAACAGGACCGCCTTGTAGAACATTACGCTCCAGCTCAGGACAGACATGACCAGCAGCAGGATGAACACGGAACGGACCACCCAGTCCGCTTCCGCCCACCAGGCGAGCCAGTAAATTCCTTCGGATTCCATGAATTTCTCCTGCCACTAATTGCTTTTCAGTTCGAAATTGATCGCGACTTTCACTTCGCCGCGTACCGGTTGTCCGCCACGGGTCGCGGGTACGAATCGCCATTGCCCGACGGTCTTGCGGGCCATGCGGTCCAGCACGGCGTGGCCGGAACTCCGGTCCACTTCCACGGCCAGCGCCCGGCCGTCCTTCGCGACCTCGACCAGCAGCAACACCCTGCCCTCCAGGCCGCGCCGACGCGCCGCCAGCGGGTAGGCGGGCTTCGGATTGCGCAGGGTGGTGGCCTTGTGGGTCGGCGCCACATAGGCGTGCGCGGCGGCGACGGCAGGTTCCGGGGCGACGGCGGGTTCGGGGACGGGCAGGGGCTGGCGCACGGTCTTCGGCGCCGGCCTGGGTTTCGGTTTCGGTGGATTGTGGACCACTGCCCTGGGTTTCGGTTCAGGGGGCTGTGAGATATTCGGTCTCGGCCGCGCCC
>JADFVY010000351.1 GCA_015222795.1 Pseudomonadota bacterium
CAGGGCCTGGTTGCCATCGCGCAAATCGACGCTGCACCAGATAGGGTGGCGGTCGATCACGCGCGACGGCCATTGCCGGTCGGGCAAATCGATCGGGGCGAAAGGTTTGTACTTGCGGGCGGGAATAACGTTCATGACTGGGCTCTCCTTGGTCAAATGCTGTTGCGAAAGTAGACGGCCAAAAGACAGCCGCCGGGCGGCCGATCAAACCCGGCGGCCGCCGCTAAGTCGCAGCAAAAGGAAAGAGTTGAACAGGAGAGAGGCGCCGCATGCGGGCGGCGCGAAAAACGTAGATCTAGTGGTTGGTCTGAACATCATGGAAGTCCTGCAGGGTAACGGTTGAGCGGAAACAGGCGTGCCCCGGCGCTCCCGTCAGGAGACCGGGACCATAAGAAGGAGGCTCAAAAACCGTGTGCAAGACATCGTATTCATGGGTGCAAAGGTAGTGCCGCCACGGGTCCGGGTCAAGTGTCGGCTTCGCTCTTGGCGATGGCGGTCAGGAGTTCGGGCGCCTCGCAGCCGGTGTCGCAGCAGCGGCCATCGGGGCCGTCGAGGCCGTTCGCGGAAGCGGTCGTAACACCGCGGTCGAGCAGACTGTCGACCAGGGCCACCTTGTCGCCGACCGGATATTGCCGCCAGATTTCGCGCTTCATGGCCTCGGGCGAGCCGCCGCCATGCAGGCTGATCAGTGAATACCAGGACCCGGTGTAAGACGCGGTCAAGTCCTCCAGAAGGCGTCCGACCTCCATCCGCCGGGCCGCCGGGATATCCGCGCGGCCGGCCAGCACCTGGCCCAGCGAGGCGGCCGTGGCCGGGTTATGGTCCTCGTCCGGGCCGGGCAGCGCCACGACCAGGCCGCCGGACACGTAATGGGCCAGCCGGTGCATGTCGTAAATTTTCGTCGCCATGATCAACTTGCCGACATTGGCGAAAACGCCGTCGGGTTCGTAATTCCCGGCGGCATCGAGCCTGCCATAGACCGAGGCGGCAACGCCGCAGGCGAAGAAGCCCTCGACGATCGTGATCAGTTCCACCATGGCATCGCGGATATGGCCGTGTTTGTTCGGGTCCAGCCCGTTGGCCTCCGTCATCATCACGCCGGCCCCGATCAACAGGTCGCCGAAACCGGCGCGCGCGCCGATACAGCTATGCCGGTGGTGAGTGCCGTAGCTGGTGGTCAGGTATTCACTGTGCGCCCACTCGCCGGCCATGAAGACGCGGTCCCACGGCACGAAGACCTTCTCGAAGATCACCGCGCCGGTCGCTTGGCCATAGCGGGCGCTGAATTTTGCCGCTTTCTCGCCGGGGCGGCCGGCCGGGCGCGACGCGATGGTAATCCCCTCGGCGTCCAGCGGCACGGCGCAGCAAACCGCGAAATCCGCGTCGGCCTCGCGCATCGTCCGGCAGGGCATGACCAGCAAATCATGCACATAGGGCGCGCCGGTGACGATCGCCTTGACGCCGGATATCACGATGCCGTCCGGGCGTCGCTCGACGATATGGACATAGGCGTCCGGGACGGGCTGTTCATGCGGATGCAGCGACCGGTCGCCCTTGGCGTCGGTCATGGCGACACCGCAGGTCAGATCCTCGTCCTGGACATGATGCATGTAGGCGGTGAAGCGCTGGTGATAATCGGTACCGTTTTCCGCGTCCATGCGGTGGGTCGCCTGGTAGATCGCGTTAAAGGCATCGTGGGTCAGGTAGCGCTGGGCACAGCCGCTGCGCTTGCAGAGCTCGCGGATCGCCTCCAGCTTGTGCAGCAGGTCCGTGGTCGAGGTGTTGATATGAAGCATCCGGTTGACGATCTTGCCGCTGGTCGGCTGGGTCGCCGTCATCAGCGCGCGAAACCGGTCCTCCAGCGCCAGATCGTAGGCGACGCCGATTGCGTCGATCCCCGGCGCCAGCAGCGGCTCGTCGGCCACCGACTCCACCGCCTGGCCGTTGACGAAGACACGTGGATTGTAACGCCTGAGCGATTCCCGAAAATCGGCCGCTGTCATCATTGTCATCGCTGCCTCCACAAATCCGCCGAAACCATAATCTAACACTGTTCGAATATTCGAACAACTGATATGATAGGCGCCAGCGAACGTTCGACACCAAAGGGAAAAGCATGGCGAGACAGGCGGCGCTTAAAGAAGGCCGGCGGCAGGGCCAGGTGGATGCGTTCAAGCGGGACCTGATCCTGAAGGCGGCGCGGCGCGTTTTTGCACGCGAAGGGCTGGACGGCGCCAGCCTGCGGGCCATCGCGCGCGAAGCAGGCTACAGCCCGGCGGCGCTGTATTTCCATTACGCGGGCAAGGAAGAGATTTACGGCACCCTGCTGAGCCAGTCCCTTGCCGGCCTGAGCGAGGCGGTCGACGCGGGACGGGACGGGCAGAGCGGCGCCGCGCTGGCCTTCTTCGATTATTACGATGGCAATCCGCGTGAACTGGAAATGGGTTTTTACCTGTTCGGCGGGCTACGGCGCGCGGGATTGACGAAGGAACTGGACGCCGACCTGAACAAGCTGCTGCGCGGCGTGCTGGCGATTATCGAACGGGAAATGACCGATGGCGGCATGCCGCGCAAGGAGGCGGAACACACCACTGCCGCGCTGTTCGCGCATTGCGTCGGGTTGCTGATCCTGAAACATACCGGGCGGATGGGCATGTTCGGTCTGGGCGCCCGCGCGCAATTCCTGCGCTATCTCGACCTGTTGGATTTCTGACGCCCGCCCGGGGTCTATTTTTACACGATGTTATGGTCGGGACCGAAGGGAAATCTGGTGATGTTCTCGACGCTGTCGCGGCCGACGATCAGGATGTCGTGCTCGCGGTAACCACCGGCGCCGGGCTCGCCCTCGGGCAGGGTGATCATCGGTTCCATCGAGACCACCATATTCTCCGCCAGCACGGTGTCGATGTCCTCGCGCAGCTCCAGGCCGGCCTCGCGGCCGTAATAGTGGCTCAACGTGCCGAAAGAATGGCCGTAACCGAAGGTGCGGTAGCGCAGCAGATCATGCTCGGCATAGATCTCGTTCAGCTCGGCGGCAATGTCGCGGCAAACCGCGCCGGGGCGAATCAGCTCCAGCCCGCGGCGGTGGACCTTCACATTGACCTCCCATAATTCGAGCGACCGCGTGTCGGCATGGTCGCAGAACAACGTGCGCTCCAGCGCCGTGTAATAGCCCGAGATCATCGGGAAGCAGTTGAGGCTGAGGATATCGCCCTTTTGCACCTTGCGCGTGGTGACGGGATTGTGCGCGCCGTCGGTATTCAGGCCAGACTGGAACCAGGTCCAGGTATCCATCAGGTCGGACTGCGGATAGGTAGCGGCGATTTCGCGCACCATGGCCTGGGTGGAATGCAGGGCGACCTCATGCTCGGGCGCGCCCTCGGCGATCGCCTCGACGCAGGCCGCGCCGCCGATATCGGCAACCCGCGCGCCATTGCGGATGATGTCCAGCTCCTCGGCCGTCTTGAACATGCGCATGCGCATGGTGGCCTGACCGACATCGACGATCTCGGCCCCCGACAGCGCGTCCCCCAGCTTGGCGTGGGCGTCCAGATTCATATGGTCGAACTCGACGCCGACGCGCCTGACGGCGCCGACTTCCTGTTGCACGGCGCGGAAATAATTGTCGCGCTGCCAGTCGGTATAGGTGACCGTGTTCCCGTAACCGCGCCGCCAGGGCTGGCCGTAATCGATGTTGGCGACGATGGCGGTGGATTTATCCGCCGTCACCACCAGCCCATAGGGCCGGCCGAAGGAGCAATAGACGAAATCGTTGAAATAATTGATGTTGTGGTACGAGGTAAACAGCACCGCCTCGATCCCGGCATCGGCCATATGGGCGCGCAACCGGGCCAGCCGGCCCTCGATTTCGGCATCGGAGAAAACCCGCGGCGCCTTGCCGCCGTTATGGATGGTGATGACATTCTGAAGGTCGCGATGCGCGGTCATGGCCGGACTCCCCCGCTGAAAGATGAATCTCCGCTCCTCCTAACCCGGCGCGGGACATTCGACAAATTGATTTTTCGTATTCTTTTATAACGGAATGAAATGTCCGGCAGGCGGGTTGAGATGCATAAACTTGAAATGACTCCACTTAATGGTATTATAAGTAGTCAATAAGTAGGCGGTATGGAAATTTTTGTCACCGTTCGTATAATCGAAACATGAAACATCGCCAAGCGGAGGGACTTATGCCCGGCAAGAGTATATCGGACCCGACCATGGAGATTATCGCGCTGAAGCTGGCGTTGGAAACCCGCACGAGCGAGCTTCACGCCGCACAAAAGCAACTGGAGAAAGACGCCGGGCTGGCCGCCCTGGGCCAGCTCGTATCCACCGTCGTGCACGAACTCCGCAGCCCGCTGGGCGCGATGCTGACCTCCCTGCATCTGGTGGAAAACCGGGTGGGTGACGCGGACCCCGCGGTAACAAAAGGGATCGACCGCATCCGGCGCAGCGTCCGGCGCTGCGACGATACGATTACCCGGCTACTTGATTTTTCACGGCACGAAACGCTGGAACCCGAGCCCACCCGGATCGACCAGTGGCTGCGCGCCATGTTCCACAACCAGGCCCTGCCGGAGGGCGTATCCCTGACTTTCGAGCCGGGCCTGGGCGACCGTCGGGTCACGGTGGACCGCGACCGCCTGAGGCGCGCGGTGGTTCATCTGATCGAAAACGCCATACAGTCGATTGCGGATGGCGGGAAACCAGGGCATATCGCGGTAGACACCCGGCCGGCCGACGGCCATGTGGAAATCCGCATAACCGATAATGGCCCGGGTATCCCCGACGACCATCGCGCCAATATTTTCGAGCCGTTTTTCAGCGCCAGAAGGTCGGGTATCGGCCTGGGGCTCCCCATCGCCCGGCGCATTGCCAAGCAGCATGGCGGAACGCTATCGCTCACCAGCCGCCCAGGCCAGGAAACCAGCTTCGCCATTTCGCTGCCCCTGGACGCCGAGAGTGCCGAGGGCGGCTGACGCCCCGGACGGACGCGGACGGACGCATGCCTCGGATTGGCATGGCTTTTGCTTGCACTTAAGTGCAGCCTATGCGGATTGCATAATACAAAAGGGATGCGTGCCGGATAGCTGCCGCCGGGCGACTCGATGATTGGCGATTAACCAGAGGGTGTCGGGCAATTATGATCAGGGCTCCACAAATATTCGCCGCCGCGGCAATTCTGGCCATCCTTGTCGCGGGATGCGATGAGCAAGAATCGCCCGCACCGATCAATGTGAAGCTCAACTGGCAACATGGCGCGGACTTCATCGGTTTTTACGTGGCCCGAAACAAAGGCTACTTCGAGGAAGAAGGACTGGAGGTCACAATCCATGCGCTGTCCGAACCGGCCAAGACAAAGGACATGTTCGAAGCCGTCGCCGCCGCGGAGTTCGAGTTCAGTCTGGCGGGAGGTTCGCTCGCCGAGGCCCAGGCAAGGGGATTGCCCCTGGTCGCCATCGCCAACATAAACAAGTTCAGTCCCGCCACCCTGTTTGCGAGACGGGAAAGCGAGATCGTCACGCCGGCCGACCTGGCGGGCAAGCGAATCGCTGTCAAAAACGATAACTGGCGGGGGAGCATCGAAGAACTGCTGCAACAATTCGACCTGTCCCTGGAAAACGTCATTGAGGTTCCGGCGGGCTTCGACATGAAGCCGTTTTTCGATGGCGAGGTCGATGTCTGGGCCGGCTTCATCCAGGACGAACCCGTACGGGCAAGGCTGGCCGGCCTCGATATCGTGACTCTGCCGTTACACGAATATGGCAAACAGACGGCCGCCATGACGATCTTCACCCATCGCGATATCGTCCGCGACAGCCCCGGAATGGCCACGAATTTCATCCGCGCAACGCTGCGCGGCTGGCAGTGGGCCATCGAAAACCCGGAAATGGCAGTGGGCCTCCTGATCGAGGAGCGCCCCGAACTGGGGGAGGACCGTGAATTCCAGATAGCGTCGCTTCTGGCGTCTGTTCCCCTGATCATCCCGCCCGGAGCCGAACTCGGCGCCATCGACTGCGCCGAATGGCTTGCCGATCCCCTGCTGGCGGGCCTCCCGGGCAAGAAAGAACTGTGTACGGAGCAGTTGTTCGCGAACGCCACGGGGAGGGCCGGCCAATAAGACCGCTCACCTTCAGGCAACGGCAGATCATTGCGCTGCTCACCCTGGCGATCACACCACTGGCCGTTATGGGCGGCGTCGCCTTGCCGATCGCGGAGAGGATTGTCGTCGAGCGGGCGCACGCGACATTGGAGATCGGCGCGGACATGAAATCGCAGCAGGTTCGCGAATGGCTGGACCAGGGGCGTAATCTGGTCACGCTGGTGACGAACTTGCGCGAAGTGCGTGAAGCCCTTCCCGATATTCTTGCCGCGAACAATTCCGAAAAGGTGCGTGAGTCACGGCAGAATCTCAAAACCGAAATATCTTCGATAAGCAACATCTTCCCTTCGGTAATGTCCGTTTCGGTACTGCATCCTGAATCGGGCCGTGTCGTTGTTTCCACCGAACCGGCGTTTCAGGGGCGGATTCGCGCTTCAGAACCTTATTTCATAAAGGGGCGCGAAGCGCTGTTCGTTAGCGGCGTTCATTATTCGCTGGGCCGCGAGGCGCCATTGATTACCGTCAGCGCCCCGGTGACAGGCGGTAAAGGCGACAGGCTGGCGGTAATCGAAGCGCAACTGAACCTGGCCGACCTTCAGGTGACACTGAACAATGAAACAGGGCCGGGAGAAATCAGCCGATCCTATATTATTGATTCCCGAGGCTTGTATCTGACATCTCCATCCCGGGTTAGCGCGGCGCCCTTGCGGGTAAAAGCCAACAGCGAGGGCGTGCGTCGGGTGCTGGCCGGGGAAGGCGGCTTTGCGCGATATGACGACCCGAGCGGCGAACCCGTGGCCGGCGTCTATCGCTGGCTGGGCGATGAGTCGATTGGGCTGCTGGTGGAAATCGATCAATCCGCGATTACCGACCGCATCCGCACGGTATGGCTGGCTATCGCAATCGCCACCTTTGGTCTCGCCGTACTTGTCATACCGATTGCGCGCCGGTTGGCCACCTGGTTGGGCCAGCCACTGGCGGAAATCGCGGACACCGCCGAGGCATTGCGTGGCGGTGACCTGAGCCGCCGCGTGCCCGACAGGGTACAGGACGAAATCGGACAGTTGGCGACCGCGTTCAACGGAATGACCGAGGAGCTGGAGCGGTCATACAACACCCTGGGAAGCCTTCTGGAGGAATCGACCACGGGCCAGCAGCGCGCCGAGGCGAAACTCGCCAGCGTTGTCGATACCGCGACAGACGCCATCATCTCGGCCGACGGCAACGCGCGGGTCATCATGTTCAACCAGGCCGCCGAACGCATGCTTGGCTGTACGGCCGCCGAGGCGTTCGGCATACCCGTGGGCGTGTTCGTTCCGGAAACATCCTGCCAGCCGGCGCCGATTGGCGGCGGCATCCCCGATGGATTCCGATTGCATGAGCCCGAAACGGTCCACGACACGATTGCGCGCCGCCGCGATGGCAGTTCTTTTCCGGCCGAGATTTCCGTTTCGTATGCAGAGGTCATGAATGACACCATCCTGACCGTCATCCTGCGCGATATCACCGAGCGCAAAAAGGCGGCGGCGGAACTTGCGCAACTTAACGAGGATCTGGAACGGCGGGTCGATGAGCGGACCAGCGAATTGCAGGACACGCAATTCGAGCTGCTGAAACGCGAGCGGCTGGCGACGCTTGGCCAACTGACGGCCACGGTCAGCCACGAAATTCGCAACCCGTTGGGCGCCATGCGAACCACGCTCTATACGCTGGAAACGCGCCTCAAAGGCTCGCCGCCGGTCATACAGAAGTCGATTGAGCGCCTGAAGCGCAGCGTGAAGCGATGCGACGGTATTATCGACGAACTTCTGGATTTCTCGCGCGTGCGCCAGCCCGAGCCGGAGTCGACTCCGCTGGATGAATGGTTGGCCGACGTCCTGGACGAACAGGAAGTTCCCGAGAACGTGTCGTTGCGGTTCGAGCCCGGCCTTGGCGGTCGGCAAGTTGCGGTGGATCGAGAAAGATTGCGGCGCGCCGTCATCAATGTTGTTGAAAATGGCGCACAAGCCATTGAAAGCAATGGCGGCGCCGGGCAGGTAACGGTCAGCACCGTCGCACAAGGTGGCAATGTTGAAATCCGGATTGCGGATAACGGACCCGGCATTTCGGAAGAAGAAGCCAGGCGGATTTTCGAACCCCTGTTCAGCACCAAGACGTTCGGCGTGGGCCTGGGGCTGGCCATCACCCGGCAGATCGTCGAGCAGCATGGCGGCGTGGTCCTGGTGGAAAGCGATCCCGCGGGCGGCGAGACCTGCTTTATCTTCCGCCTGCCCGTCCACGCGGAAGAGGCCGTTGAAGCCTGAGAGTCTGGCCCGCCGATGGCTTCCGCTTGCCAGGCGCGCGTGATAGACCGGGACAGTTTCCTGCTCTGGAGGATGGCCCCATGTACCGCAAAAACCAATTCAAAAACCGCATGCTGGCGGGCGAGCGGTGTTTCGGCTGCTGGCTGCATCTGTGCAGCCCTATTGCAGCCGAGGTTCTGGCGCTGGCCGGGTACGACGCAATGATCATCGACCATGAGCACGGGAGCGGTGAGCTGGTAGGCGCCATCCAGATCATGCAGGCGATGTCCGCAACCCCCGCCTCGTCCATTCTGCGCGTGCCCTGGAACGATCCGGTGGCGCTGAAGCGCGCGCTCGACGCCGGCCCCGAGGGTGTGATGATCCCCAGTATCAATTCGGCCAGCGAGGCCAGGGCCGCGGTAGCGGCCTGCCGCTATCCGCCCGGCGGAACGCGCGGCGCGGCCTACGGGCTGGTGCGCGCCTCCGACTACGGGCTGGCGGCGAAGGACTATTTCGAGAATGTGCAAGACAATCTGCTGATCATTTGCCAGATCGAAACGGCGGAGGCCGTGGACGCGATCCCGGAGATCGCGGCCGTCGATGGCGTCGATATGCTGTTCATCGGGCCGATCGACCTGTCAGGCAGTATCGGGAAACTGGGACAGTTCGACGACGCTGCCGTAATCGCGCTCAGAGAACGGGCAGAGGATGCGATCAAGGCGGCGGGCAAATTGCTAGGCGGATTGGCGGTGCCCAATCTGGGCATCGCCGACATGGCGGCACGCGGCTACGATTTCGTTACCGCGGCCAGCGACATCACCCTGCTTCGCGACGCCGCCCTGGCGCAGTTGAAGGATATGCGAAAATCATAGAATCCGAGTTTGGACGACGAAGGAACACGCCATGCCAGACATTATCCTGCACCACTATCCGCAATCGCCGGTTTCGGAGAAAATCCGCATCGTTCTGGGCATCAAGGGGCTGGATTGGCGGTCCGTCGAAATCCCGCGCCTGCCGCCCAAACCGGACCTGATGCCACTGACCGGTGGTTACCGCTTCACGCCGGTGATGCAGATCGGCGCCGACATATTCTGCGACAGCCTGTGCATCGCCCGCGCGCTTCAGGAACGCTTCCCCGAACCCACGCTCTATCCCGGCGGCGCCGATGGCATGGCGTGGGGCGTATCGCGCTGGACCGACGGCCCCTTCTTCCTGACCGCGCTGGAAGTGGTGTTCGGGGCCCAGCATCAGAAAATGCCTCCCGAATTCATCGCCGACCGCGGCCAGATCTATTTCGGGTCGGACTGGAACATGGAGAAACTGAACGCGGACCTGGCCAACAGCGTCGCGAACCTGCGCGTGCAGTTCGGCTGGGTCGAGGAACGGCTGGCGACGGGGCGCAAATTCATGCTGGGCGATGCCCCCGGCATGCCCGATGCGCTGGTTTATTACCTGACCTGGTTCATTCGCGGGCGCTGGGACGGCGGGCCAGATTTCCTGGCGCAATTTCCCAACCTCCGCGCCTGGGAGGAGCGAGTGACGGCCATCGGCCACGGCAAGGCAACGGACATGACATCCGGCGAGGCGCTGGAGATCGCCGGCGCCTGTGAGCCCGCGACACAGGAGACCCCGGACCCCGGCGACCCGCGCGGCCTGAAACCCGGCGACGCGGTAACGGTGACGCCCGACAATGGCGGCTTTACCGTCGAGGGCAGGGTTCTCGGTTTACGTCGCCACGAGATCGCCATCACGCGAGACGATGACCGTGTCGGCCGCGTGACCATCCATTTCCCGACCACGGGATACCGCGTGGCGAAAGCCTGAGTAACCCGCATGAACATTCCCATGATCAAGGCTATCGTTATCCTGCCGGGGACGGCGCTGGTCTATGTCCCGGCGCTGGTTGTCTGGCTGACGCGCGACACCGGATATGCGGCGAGCGTTCCGGGAACATCGGCAATCCCCTGGCTGGCGGCGCTGCCGTTCGCCGGCGTCAGCCTTGTCCTGATGGTCTGGACGATGCGGCTGTTTATGTCGAAGGGTGGCGGCGGAACCCCGGCGCCGTGGGAGCCGATCAGGAACCTGATAATCCTCGGCCCCTACCGCTATGTGCGCAACCCGATGCTGACGGGGGTTATCCTGTTTCTGGCGGCCGAGGCGATTTTCCTTCAGTCGGTTCCGGTCGCCCTGTGGATGGCGTTTTTCTTCGTCATGAACACGGTCTATTTCGCGTTTTCGGAAGAGCCGCAACTGGAGAAGCGTTATGGGCAGCCCTATGCGGACTATAAACGCAACGCAGGGCGATGGATTCCACGCCTGACGCCCTATGATGGAACCAATGAAGTTTGAACGAATCACCGTGGCGCCACTCGCCCCCGCGCTCGGCGCGGAGGTCTCGGGGGTCGATCTTTCGCAGCCGGTCGACGACACGACCGCCGACGAGATTCGCCGCGCTTTCGCCGACTATCTGGTGTTGTTCTTCCGGGATCAGGAACTCACCCCGGAGAGCCAGGTGAGCTTCGCCGGGCTGTTCGGGCCGGTCGGCGCCTATCCCTTCGCCGAGCCCATCGCCGAACACCCCCAGGTCATCCCCGTCATCAAGGAGGCCCACCAGACCACCAATTTCGGCGGCATCTGGCATACCGACACGCCCTATCTGGAGCAGCCGTCGCTGGGTTCGGTGCTCTATGCCCGCGAGGTTCCGCCATATGGCGGCGACACCATGTGGGCCAACGGCTACCGCGCCTGGGAGACCCTGTCGGAGGGCCTTCGCGCGACGCTGGAGCCCCTGCGCGCCGTGCAATCGGCGGCCAAGAACAAGGCGGAGCTGCGCGCCGACCATCTGAAGGACGGCGCCATGCGGGGCCATAATATCGAAGAGATGGACGTACGCCGGGCCGAACATCCGGTGGCCCGCACCCATCCGGTCACCGGGCGCAAGGCGCTCTATGTCAGCCCGGCGCACACGACGAATTTCGCCGGCTGGACCGAGGCCGAAAGCGCGCCCTTGCTGGACTATCTGTTCAGTCACATCACGGCCGAGGAAAACACCTGCCGCTTCCGCTGGACCAGGGGCACGGTGGCGGTCTGGGACAACCGCTGCAGCCTGCATTACCCCCTGAACGACTATCACGGCCACCGCCGCGAAATGCACCGCGTGACCATCGAGGGGGAGCATCCAGCCTGAAACCGCGAATTCGACCCCATGCAAAGACGTTTTCCGCGGGTTTCAGCGCCACCGATTCACGATATTATGGAAAATAGCGGGGTTATTCGAAGATCACCGGAGCCAATCTGACGGCCGTCAGTTCACGCTCACGGACGAATGCCGAAAAGGCGGCGTTGGCGACGATGAAGTCCGGGCGTTCATATATGCGCTGGAGCGGGATCGTGTCGTCGAAATCGTCGGGACTGATCCTTATGCCTTTCGGGCGTTCGTTGGCGAAACCGCAGGTCGCGCAGAGCTCCGGGCGCTGCGCTTCGTGAACATGCAGGCCCGGCAGGATTTCCAGTTGGATCAACGGATCCTTGCGTTCGCGGCGGTATTGCAGATTCGCTTTGATTCCGGTCAGCGCGAATCCGGCGGCGCAAACCGTCTCGAACACCGACCGGCGCATGAAGATGTCGCCCACCAAGCCGCCAGCCCAAGTGAAATCCGGAAACGCGCCTTCTGCCAGACCGGTAGAGGGCCCGAGATTAGTGAGAGGTCTCAGGGGACGGTTCGGACCCAGCAGCGGGGCGAGAGTTTGCTCCAGCTCCCGGTACTGCTCCAGACTGAGCGATTCGATCCTGGAATCCCTCCCGCGCTTGAGCCAGCGAAGAACATCTTCGCCCAAGACCTGCAGATCGACTGAAGGATAGGAAAGTCCCCATGTCCGGACCTCACCACAGGACGGACAACCTACTCTGGGAATCATGCCGGCGGACCAATCGCCAACACTGTATTTGAACCGGTCGTAATCGTCTGTTTTCCGGATGAGCCAGGCTTCCGGCATGGTTTTCTCCCCCGCCATGGCGTTCAATAGAATTCTTCTTCCGCAAAGAGCGCGCTGAAAAACCGGTCCAGTGGCGCCACCTTGCGGTTCTGTGCCAGCGCCCGACCAACCCGCCCTTTGCGTTTGCCCCAGTTATAAATCCGGCCGGCATCGCCCCACATC
>JADFVY010000352.1 GCA_015222795.1 Pseudomonadota bacterium
CCGGCAGCTCGGCGCGCGCCCGCGCCGCCACCGCATTATCGGCCACGCCGGTCTCGTCCAGCGCCGCCAGATGATCCGCCATGTCGTTTTGCAGCCCGCGGCGTTTCGCCCGGGCCGCGGCCGAGGCGCCGGCCGCCTTGACCCGCGCCGCCGTGCGCGCTTCGCCGATCAGTTGGGCCAGCGCGGGTCCGGGCCGCTCCGCCAGCAAGCCGGCACGGTCGTCTCGAAATCAGCGTCAGGCCTCAGCGCTGCGCGGCTACTTTTCGGGCGCTCCACCGAATTCAGGCCCGAACATAGCCACTGCCCGTGCATGGAGGTCCCGATACCAGGGCGTTTCGGGAAACTTCCAATCGTCGCAGGGCAAGTGGCTGCCGTCGATCATGCGCCCTGGCTTCAGCGCGCACCATTTTAGAAGATTGTGCCCTGCCCAAATCATTCCACCACCCACATTCTCCGACAGAACAACCCGATCCTTGGAAATTCCCGATTTCATCCTGTTGGTCGCCAGTTTCGAAATAATTTTCCAGACGCCATTCACGAAGGCGCGCTGCTCAGCGTCGTTGGGGTCGTAATTGGTGCTGATCGTGCCGAACTCGGGCGTCGGCAGGTCGAATGCCCAGTGCGCCGGTTCCCAACTACCCCAGAACCAACTTGTGCGACTGTAATGCAGATAGCGTCGGGGAGGATTACGGATAACGTACCATCGGGGGTTGTCCTTATATTCCTCAAATTCCGGCTGCCATCCTGGTGCAGGCGCGTACGCCGTTACCACGCTGGATCCGCACTCGGGAATTGTCCGACAAAGCTCCAGTCTCGGCGCTGTTAAGGGCCTCCCGCTGGGATAAAAAACAGTTGTCGGGAATGCGTCGCGCAAGGCCAGGGACAATATGGCGTCGTCCATCTCATCCATGGTTATGTGGCGGTATTTCGATCTTTCTGTCGGCATAACCGACGAAGTTTAGCACACGCATCTCGCGGACACACCCCTGCGAGCGTGAAAGAACTCACTTCCCCGCAGGCTTGGGAATCAGTATCACCGTTTGTCGAGTTGCCCGGCGTATTGCCTCGGCATTTTCCAATTCTCTTTCCGTCGGCTTTCCGTTCCTGTCCACGTCCACTGTCTGGATGTGCACTATGGTTCCACTCGGGCTCTTGAAGGTCAAATCCGCCCATTTTCCCCCTGGACGTCCATCCCCTCCACGTCCGGTCTTATCGGGGAACGCTTTTCCTGGACCTGGCACCCAATATTCCTTTTTCTCACTCCCGTCCTTCTGGTCTCGCCTGCCACCTTCGTGGATCCATCCCGGATATTGTGCAAGAAACCAGTCTCGCACGCCATCAATATGAACTTTTGTGGCGACATTACCCTTCTTGTTTTCCAGGATTACAAATGAAGCGAGTGCCTTGGACATATCGGGGAACACAAGAATTTGGGGTTCTCCACTCTCCGGGATTGGAAATGCCTCGATATCGCCGCCCGTTTCAACCTCGGGCGTCACATGAGTTACCGGACCGCTCTCCTCCGCCGGGAATATCTCCTCGCCCATGTCAGGCACGATCGGCGGGACGAGGCCCGGCGGCGGCGGCAATTGCCCATCGGGGACGGCCAACGGTTCAGCGCGCCCGGCGCGATCCACCTGTTCGGGTGTGCCTGCCACGATCGATGGAAGGTTACCGGCCCCGGCGCCCATGATGAAGCCGACCAGTTCCGTTGCCACCCATTCGCCGGTATCGGGGTCGAACCGTTCAACGGACCCAAGCAGGTCGCCGGGCGCGGTGCGAAGGCGCATCGCGCCCCCCTCGCCGAAAGAGTGATATTCTTCCTGCGCGTTCATTGGGGTCAGTAATACAGGCAAAGCGGTTCCGGCAGCCACGCCTACGCGCGGCGCTGCCTTGCCAATCGACTTCCCGACCTCAGCCCAATCGGTCGGCGTCGGCTGGCTCCTGGCGCCCGGCCATAGCGTCGCGCCGCCGGGAAGACTCTGTGCCGCGGCCATCTGGGCCGCCGCCACCGGAACCAGCGCATCGCCGTCATATTCGACCCGCCCGCCGTCGGGCATAACATACTGGTGAAATTTTCTCATCCGGCTCATGGCTCCGGGATGGGCGGTTTTGCCAGGCCACACGGCGGCAGCAAGCAGCGGCACATCACCCGCCGGCTGCGCCGGGCCGTTCGCTTTGGCCTTCTCCATGCCTTTGGCCAACAGTTCCGCGAGACGGGGATGCATCGCATATTGCGCCAGCTGCGCCGTGTCCGCGTCGATCTCGCCGCCGAGCTCTTGCACCAGGCCGCCATAGCCCTCGCCATGAGCTTTCCACAGGCGGTGCAATTCGGCGCGCCGCTCGCGCGGGCCTGCTTCGGCCAACCGTTCGGCGATTTCGGCGCGCTCGGCCTCGCTCAACAGGCGCGGCTCGATGCCCATC
>JADFVY010000353.1 GCA_015222795.1 Pseudomonadota bacterium
CGCGAATGGGTGTCCGGGGGCGAACCGGTGGGTGAAATCGTGGTCAGGCGCGCCAACCCGATCGGCGCGAAACAGCCGTTCGGAGACGCCTCCATTCGCATCGGCGACGCCGCCATCGCGCCCGATCCGTTGTCGGGGCACGGTGTCTATGTGGCGCTGGGCGGGGCGCAGGCCGCCGCCGTCACGATCAATACGCTGCTTGGCAAGCCGGAAAACGCCAGCCTGGCGCGGTCGTTTTACGAGGAACGCTGTCTGCTGGACCTCATGCGCCTCTGCCGGGTCGGGCGCGCCTTTTATGACGAGGAACAAAGATGGCCGGACCGTCCCTTCTGGCAACATCGACGCGAATGGCCGGACCGCGAACCGCCGCACGAACCCATGGATTCCTTCCCCGCGCGCATCGAAAAGCGGCCGGTGATTGAAAACAATTTTGTTACCGAGCATGAAGTCGTGGTCACACCGGATCATCCCAGGGGCGTTTGGGTCATCGACGGCGTGCCACTCGTGTCGCTTCGACATGCTTTGTTGGCAAACAGCCAACCCATCAATCTCGACAGTCTGGCGGAAATATTCGGGCGACCCAGAGGCTCCATCGAACTTGCACGGCAATGGTTACGAAACAGATTGCTATTACCGTAATTAATTAAAATAGTTACAGTATTTTTTTAATTTACAATATGACCGATAACATATAAATGCGTGTATTAGACAATCGTGGAATACCCTTATTTTCCGTAGGTTTTTTTCTGTTGTCGAACGCGGCGAAATGACGCTATCATTCCTACACGAAATATATGGGAGGCTTCCTGGCGGATTACCCATGCCGCCAGGGGCATAATAAACATACGGGACGCAAAACGCGCCCGGAAATGCCTAGGGGGGCACCATGCCGCAACGCATTCGGCCGCTTTTCCGCACATTGTCTGCAATAGGATTCAGTCTTGGACTCATCGCCATTGCGGCGCCGGCCGGCGCACAGCAATCGGGTGAGGCGCTCGTGAACTCCCGCTGTTCGGGCTGTCACGAAAGGATGGCCAACGGCAAGTTGAGCCGCGTCGGCGAGATCCGCAAGACGCCCGAGGGCTGGGACATGAACATCGCCCGCATGATGGTCGTGCACGGCGTTGAAGTCTCGTCCGAGGAACGCTCGGCGCTGGTCAAGTATCTTTCCGACACACAGGGCCTGGCCCCGGTCGAAACGCGCGACTGGCGTTATATCCTTGAGCGCAAGCCGGCGGTGTTCGAGAACATCCCGGACGAGGAACTTGGCGTGATGTGCGCCCGCTGTCACAGTTTTGCGCGTACCGCCCTGCAGCGCCGCGACGAGGCCGAATGGCTGAAGCACGCGCATTTCCATCTGGGCCAGTGGCCGACAACGGAATATCAGGCGCTGGGGCGTGACAGAAACTGGTGGGAGATAGCTTCCACCGTGGTGCCGAAAAAACTGGCCAAACTCTTTCCCCTGGAAAGCGATGCCTGGAACCAGTGGAAAGGCCGTCCCGCGGCCGACCTGTCCGGGGCCTGGCGCGTTGTTGGCAATCGGCCCGGCAAGGGCAGCTTCGAGGGCGTCCTGGCCCTGGCGGCCAAGGGCGGCGACAATTACTCGCTCCGCATGGAGATCAACTATTCCGACGGCAGCAGCGCCAAGGGCAGCGGCGCGGCCATCCTCTATACCGGCTATGAATGGCGCGCCAGCATCAGTCTTGGCGGCGAGGACAGCTTGCAGGTGATGGCTCTTTCGGCCAGCGCGGGCGAGATGTCGGGCCGCTGGTTCCTGGCCGAACAGGACGCTATCAGCGGAACAATCCAGGCCGTGCGCTCCGGTGCGGGCGCTCCGGCCCGGGTGCTGTCGGTAACGCCGCGTTACATCAAGGTCGGCGAAACGGCCCAACTGGCGATCCATGGGGTCAATCTCGGCGACAAGGTTTCGCTGGGCAAGGGCGTAAAGATCAACAAGGTCGTATCCAGCAGCGCCAACACCGTCGTCGTCTCGGCCACCGCCAGCGGTAACGCGGGCGAACACACGGTTGTCGCCGGCGCCGCCCAGGGGCCAGAGGCCCTGACGGTATACGACAAGGTGGACTCGATCATGGTCGAGCCTGACTACAACATCGCCCGGGTGGGCGGCGGCGCGATCCCGCCGGTCCCCGCCCAGTTCGAGGCCGTGGCCTTTATGAACGGCGCGGACGGCGAAGCGGGCACCGCCGACGATATCCGCATCGGCGTCATGCCGGCCAAATGGTCGGTCGCCAACCATGGCGATTTCGCCGAGATGCTGGATGACGCCAAATATACCGGCAAGCTCACCCAGTCCGGCATGTTCAATCCCGCCAGTGCGGGCCTGAACCCGGAACGCCCGTTTTCGACCAACAATGTGGGCGATCTGTCGATAAACGCGGCCGTCGATGTGGGCGGGCAGACCATGGAGGGCTCGGCCCAACTGATTGTCACAGTACAACGCTGGAACGACCCCCCGATCCGTTGAGGATCAGGGCCGGCGTAACCGCGTAAGTAAAGAGAGGAAACCCCGTGACAGGTCTGCATCTGGTTCCAGAGAACATGCATGAGGTCCGCGTTGAGGGCCGGCATCTGCTGTTCCATGTGCCGACCACCAGCCTGTTCGAAATGGACGCGGTTGCGGGCGATGTGCTCGGCCTGTTCCACGAAAAGGTGACGGTCACCGCCGACGATGTGCGCGACCGCTTCGACGGCATCCATGAACCCGAACGCCTGGCCGAGACGCTGAGCGAATTCAAGGATCTGCAGATCGTGCGGGATGGCACGCTGGAAGCCCCCTCCCCCGCGCCCATCAAGATCAGCGATTACCCGCTCAGCACCATGGTGCTGAACGTCAATACCGGCTGCAATCTCAGCTGCACCTATTGCTACAAGGAAGACCTGACCTCGCCGGACAAGGGCGAGAAGATGGAATTCCAGACCGCCGCCGACGCCTTTGAACTGCTGCTCAAGGAGGCCGCGGCGCGCGACCGGGTCAATCTGGTATTCTTCGGCGGCGAGCCGCTGAGCAATATGAAGCTGATCCGCGCGGTCACAGAATACGCCGAACGCCGGGCGGCGGAGGAAGGCAAGACGGTCGATCTGTCGCTGACCACCAACGCGACCCTGCTGACCGACGATCTGATCGAATGGCTGGACGCCCACCGTTTCGGGCTGACCATCAGCATGGACGGGCCACGCGCCCTGCATGACCTTAACCGCAAGACGATCGGCGGCAAGGGCACCTATGACGTGGTGGCGGGCAAGGTGCGCAAACTACTGGAACGCTATCGCTCGCGGCCGGTGGGCGCGCGGGTGACCCTGACGCCGGGCGTCACCGACGTGATCGCGATACACCGCCATCTGAAACATGAGCTGGGCTTCTTCGAGGTCGGCTTTTCGCCCGTCACGGCGGGCGACATGGCGACGTTCAACCTGAACCAGGAAGAATTGGCCGAGGTCTTCGCCGGCATGAAGGAACTGGGCCGCCATTACCTGGAAGGCGCGGTGAAGGGCGAGAACAACGGGTTCTCCAACATGCACCAGCTGATGACCGATCTGGTCGAGGGCACGCGCAAGTCGCTGCCCTGCGGCGCGGGACTTGGCATGCTGGCCGTCGATAACGAGGGCGACCTCAATCTCTGCCACCGCTTCACCGGCTCGGACCTGCCGACCTTCGGCAATGTGACCGACGGCATCGACAAGCCGAATCTGGGCGCCTTCCTGGAAGACATGCTGGACCGGAGCGACAAATCCTGCCGCACCTGCCGGATCCGCAATATCTGTTCGGGCGGCTGCTATCACGAATCATATGCGCGCTACGGCGACCCCGCCCATCCCGTGCATCACTACTGCGATATTCTGCGTGACTGGGTGGATTTCGGCATCGAGGCCTACACCCGGATCATGGATGAAAATCCCGAATTCTTCACCAAACACATCGAACCGCGGAGGGCTCTGCCATGAAGCATTTGAAGCCGCTTAACAAAAAGGCGCGGCTGTTGGAAAAGGCGGCCGACGA
>JADFVY010000354.1 GCA_015222795.1 Pseudomonadota bacterium
CTGACGGTTACGGCGAACACCAGCCCGCTCAACGGCACGGTAACGGTGGCGGCGTCCGGCGCGTTCACCTATACCCCAAATGGCGATTTCAGCGGGTCGGACAGTTTCGACTACACCATCGGCGACGGCAATGGTGGCACCGCCTCGGCGGCGGTTACGATCACGATCAACCCGGTCAACGATGCGCCGGTGGCGACCGCCAACGCCTATACGACCGAACAGAATACAAGAGTCATCGGGAATTTCCTGACGGGCGGAATTCCCGACAGCGACGCCGAGGGCGATAGCCTGACCATCGTGGGAACGACCAGACCCACGTCAGGCAGGATGCGTTTTCGCGAGGATGGCAAATTTTTGTATCGTCCCAACGAAGATTTTGTCGGGATCGATAGTTTCGACTACACGATCAGCGACGGCAATGGCGGCACCGCCACGGCGACGGTTACGATCACGGTCACTGTCACGGTCACTGTCACGGTCACTGCGAACCCGGCCAATAATGTCCCGGTGGCAACCGCCAACAGCTATACGACCGCACAGGGCACGGTGCTCACCGGCAACGTGCTGACCGACGAGGCGCCCGATAGCGACGCCGATGGCGATGTTCTGACCATGGTGGGCAAAACAAACCCGCCTTCGGGCTGGTTGTTTGGACGCGAGAACGGCAGGTTTTACTATGTTCCCAACTTCGGTTTCACCGGGGTCGACAGTTTTGACTACACGATCAGCGACGGTAACGGCGGCGTCGATACGGCTACTGTCACCATCACAGTGAACCCCGGCTGATACGTGCGCCTGGCGGAGGCGCGACCGGATAATCAACAGGCGCCGGGACGCTGGCGGGGCCTCTTTGCCCGCGACCCCCATCGGCCCTAGGATGGGCGCGTCGATTCGCCAACCGCCCCAGGAACTCCGCCATGCGTCTTTCCGTTCTCGACCAATCCATCGCCGCCGCCGGGCGGCCGCATGGGCATGCCATCCGCGATACCCTGGCGCTGGCGCAACATTGCGAGGGGCTGGGTTATCACCGTTACTGGGTGTCCGAGCATCATAACCACCCGACCATCGTCGGCACGGCGCCGGAAATCCTGATCTCGGCCATTGCCGCGACGACCGAGCGCATCCGGGTCGGCAGCGCCGGCGTGATGCTGCCGCATTATTCACCCTACAAGGTGGCCGAGCAGTTCCGCATGCTGGACGCCATCGCGCCGGGGCGTATCGATCTGGGGGTGGGGCGGGCACCCGGTTCAGACGGCAAGACGGCCTTCGCGCTGCACCCTTTGGCCAACCAGCGGGCCGAGCAGTTCCCCGCCGACACCCGCGACCTGGACGCCTGGGTGCATGGCGAGCCGCTGGTCGAGGGCCATCCCTTTGCCGCGATGGCGGCCTATCCGCAAGGCGAGACCGCGCCCGAGGTCTGGATGCTGGGCAGCTCGCTTTATGGCGCGCAGTTGGCCGCCGTGCTGGGCCTGCCCTATTGTTTTGCCTGGTTCATCACCGACGGTTTCGGCTGCGCCGAGGCGCTGGAGCAATACCGCAAGAATTACCGCCCCAGCGAACGCTGGCCCGAACCGCACGCCGCGATCTGCCTGTGGGCGTTGGCG
Source organism: Pseudomonadota bacterium (assembly GCA_015222795.1). Classification (GTDB taxonomy): domain Bacteria; phylum Pseudomonadota; class Alphaproteobacteria; order UBA8366; family JADFVY01; genus JADFVY01. The sequence goes on from JADFVY010000354.1 coordinate 1,605, forward strand.
GGCGACAGCCATGACGAGGCGCAGCATCATTTCACCTCGCGCGCCCGCTGGAAGCTCTATCGCGACCGTGGCATCTATGGCCCCCTGGAAAGCCCCGAGGACGCGGCGGCGCATGACTACACCGACAAGGAAGCCGAGATTATCGCGGAACTGCGCCGCGAGTCCTTCGTGGGTGCGGGCGGCGAGGTCGCCGGGCGGATAAAGGCGGCGGCGGAGGAAGTCGGCGCGGCCGAGGTCGCGGTGGTCACATGGGCCTTCGACGAGGCGGCCAGGCGGCGGAGTTACGAGTTGCTGGCGGCTGAGTTCGGGCTGGTTACGGCTTAACGCCCGTAGCCCATTGTCGCGGGTAGCCAGGTGCTCAGGCTCGGAAACAGCAGCATCAGCAGCAGGCCCAGCATCATCAGCCCGGCATAGGGCACGATGCCGCGCACGACATCGATCATCGGCGCCTTGGCGATGCCCTTGATGACGAACAGATTCATGCCGACCGGCGGCGTGATCAGGGCCAGTTCCAGATTGATCATCAGAAGAACCCCGTACCAGACCGGATCGATGCCGAGCGTGTCGAGCACCGGTAGCACGATCGGGGTGGTGATCAGGATGATCGAGATGGTCTCCAGGAACATGCCGAGCACGAAAATTACCGCCATCACGCCCAGAATGAAACCAATCGGCCCGATATTATAGGCCACCATGGTCTCCACCAGTTCCGCCGGCAGGCGCATCAGGGTCAGCACATGGCCGAAGATCGCGGCCGCGGCCAGCACCATGAACAGCATCGCGGTCGTGCGCACGGTCTCGTAGGCTGTTTCGTACAGGTCTCGAAAACCGAAGTTCCGATATAGCAGGGTCGCGATCAGCAGGC